>NZ_QUHY01000006.1:0-180867 GCF_003479865.1 Blautia sp. AM47-4 | reverse complement strand
GGGCGGGTGGGTCCAATACCTTAATGAGTGGACGGGGGACACTTTCTTGCGGATGGCCTCTTCGTAGACGGTGCATTCTTGAGGACAGTGCATTCGCGGGACGGGGTCACCTTTTAGGAAGTGGTAGCGGATGTAATAGAGGGTATCGTCTTCGCCGCGTTCCGAGAGCATGCGCAGCAGAAATTCGAGCTGCGAGAGTGTCTCGGGATGGACGAACCAGAGGTGGCCGATTCCTTTTTTGAGATACTGGTACGGCGCCTGATCGGTATAAGCGTCTCCGAGGTAGACGCGGGACGCGCTGATGCGGTCCATAATCATCTCGGCGACGTAACGGCGCGGCATTGGGACGCCTTTGATGATGGTGTCACAATTGATACCGTAATCAATCCAGTATTCAAAATGATGTTTGTTGCGCCCTTTATGGTGCATCCAGGATTTTGACATGCCGGTGTCTTCGCGCTCGGCGTTATTGGGACTCCGGTCGCCCTGATAGTATTTCATGCCGACCAGAAATTCCGTCGGCGAATATTTCGAGAGGTCGTGGGTCAGTCCCTGCCAGTACAGTCCTATTTTGAAGCAGTACCGCATGACCCACATTTTGTGTGTGGTAATGGTTTTAAAGTGCTGCCATGCTTTCATCATTCTGCCTCTTCTCCTGCTTTCCTGTTAAAATTATGATACTGCGCGGCGGCACGATGACCGTTTTTGCGCTGACTTTTTTCTGATTTTCTTCTGTCAGGAAGACTTCCGGTGTGTTGGTGTCGGCCGTCAGATACCAGACCTTCTGTTCCGGGAGGGACGGCAGTGCCAGCTCATGCGGATTCCAGTGCATGTTGTAGGCAATATAAAGATCGTCGTCCTTGTTGCCGTCTTTATCCTGGAAATAGCTTCCGCAGTACATGACGCCGATAAAACGGCACGTATTTTCCATCTGGGAGAACCAGGCTCTCTGGCTGTGGAAGGACATATCCGGGCAGCCGTAGGATTTGTAGTCGATGAGGCGCGGCTCGCGTTCGCCGTGCAGCGCCGGATGCGCTTTCCGGAAGGCGATTGCTGCTTTTACAAAGGCGGCAAACTCCGGATTCCGGGCGGCTGCTTTCCAGTCGATCCAGCCGGTTTTGTTGTCCTGGCACCAGGCGTTGTTGTTGCCCTTCTGGCTGTTGCCGAATTCATCACCGCCGTAAATCAGCGGTGTTCCCTGGCTTGTCATCAGCATGAGAACGGCATTTTTCAGCTGGCGGAGACGCAGCGCGCGCACAGCCGGTTTCCGGGTCACGCCTTCTGCGCCGCAGTTCCAGGTCAGGTTTTCGTTGGAACCATCCATATTGTCTTCGCCATTGTCCAGATTGTGTTTCTGTTCGTAGGAAACGCTGTCATACAGGGTAAAACCGTCGTGATCCGCAAGATAATTGATCACACCGTGTGTCTCCGGGCTTCTTCTCAGATAATAGGTGAAGTCGGAAAGGCTGCCCTCATCGCCTTTTAAGAAGCGGCGGATATGGTACTGGTAGCCTGATTGTGTTCCCCTAAATTCCGGAACCACGGGCGTTTTCCCTGATAGATCCGTGCGCCGTCAAAACCGAGGAAAATCAGTTTCGTCTTCCGAAGGAGTGCATCTTTGGACGCTTCTTCTGCCAGCGATGCATCGCCGACCAGATGGAAACCGTCGATCTGGTAGCGGAGCTGCCAGTGGTGCAGAACCTGCAGGGCAAAACCAGAAGGCGTTCCCGGGGCAAAACAGAATTCCATCAGGCATTCGATACCATTCTCATGCAGGGCATCGACCATCTCTGCGAACTCTGCGACGGCATCTGCGGATGCAGCATACGAAGCTTTCGGAGCAAAATACAGGGCCTTTGTGCCGTATCCCCAATAATTCACGCGCTTCTCTTCCGCCGGCGCCGGATATACATAGGCCGGCTCCGTAAGGGAGGTCCACTCAAAAAACTCGTAGGACGGCATCAGTTCTACTGCATTGATACCGAGTTCTTTTAAGTATGGAATTTTTTCGATCACGCCGCGGAACGTTCCCTTGTTCTTTACACGGGAGCTTCCGTCTTTGGTGAAACCGCGCACATGGAGCTTATACAGAATCGTCTCCTCATACGGCCGGTGCAGTGAGGTGGTGCGCATTACCGGGTACTCCGGGAGAAGGCAGCAGCAGGCGCCCTCTTCTTTTTCCATCGGTGCACCGAAGGTTTCTCTTCCTTCTACTGCTCCCGCATACGGATCCAAGCAGAAAGCTTCGTCCATCCGGTAGGCATACGAAAACTTTCCTACCGTCAGGCCTGTGATTTCCACGGAACTGATCACGCCAGTGCGCTCCTCTTCCGGAAGCGGCACGGTAAGAAACGGTTTCTGGTGACCTTTCCGGTACAGCAGAAGCTCTGCTTTTTTTCCATCTGATACTTCTACGGCAAAATTGTATCCGTCTTTCGTCGCCGATGCGCCCATTTTCTCCGGATTTCCCGGTAAAATTCGATATTTTCCTCTGTTTTTTGTCTGTATCATAATTTCCGCCCTTATTTTTTATAATTTGTTGCAATTGTCATACTATTAATGTAAATCATTTGAATAAAATTGTCAATTGACCAATGTTACCAATTGTTATACCTCTAAATCCAGTTCCACCGGGCAATGGTCGGAACCGAGAATTTCGGTATGGATTTTGGCATCTGCAACTGCATCTTTTAAGGACTCTGATATCATAAAGTAATCAAGCCGCCATCCTGCATTCCGCTGGCGTGCCTGAAAGCGGTATGACCACCAGGAATACGTCACGGTGTCCGGATACAGCATACGGAAGGAATCAACAAAGCCTTTTTCTTTGATCACAGCAAATTTTTCGCGCTCCTCTTTCGTAAAGCCGGCGTTTTTCTCATTTGCCTTTGCATTTTTGATATCCATCTCGGTCGCTGCG
Source organism: Blautia sp. AM47-4 (assembly GCF_003479865.1). Taxonomy (NCBI): domain Bacteria; kingdom Bacillati; phylum Bacillota; class Clostridia; order Lachnospirales; family Lachnospiraceae; genus Blautia; species Blautia sp. AM47-4. Next base: position 177,947 of record NZ_QUHY01000006.1, on the reverse strand, counting down.
ACGTTCAGATCTCCGCAGAAAATCACCGGTTTTTCCTGCTCCAGTCCTTTTAAGTAAGAAAGAAACGCATCCTCCCACTCCATCCGGTAGGCAAGGCGTTTTAATTCATCCTGCGAATTCGGTGTGTAGACGGTTACAACAAAGTATTCCGGAAACTCTGCCGTAATCACACGGCCTTCCATATCATGTTCTTCGATTCCGATACCATAGCGAACGGAAATCGGCTCCTCTTTGGTAAACAGGGCCGTGCCGGAATATCCTTTCTTTTCCGCATAATTCCAATACTGATGATAGCCGGGCAGCTCAAGGTCGATCTGTCCTTCCTGCAGCTTTGTCTCCTGCAGGCAGAAAATATCGGCATCTGCCGCCTCAAAGTATTCCTGAAAGCCTTTCTTCATACAGGCTCTCAGTCCATTTACGTTCCAGGATATCATTTTTTTCATACGCAATTCATCTCCTTTTCCTGACAGTCTGTTCTCTGCGGTTTCTGTTGCAAAGCGCTGGGAACCGACTTCCGTTTTCTTTTATTCCTCTTTCAGAACATACAGCACTTCCAGCGACGCATCCGACGGTCCGTGAAATTCGCAGCCGTCTGCTTTATACTGGCGCATCAGTTCCAACATTTCTCTGCTGTACCGCTCGCCCGGGCAGATGAGCGGGATTCCCGGCGGATATGGGGCTGCCATCTCGGCTGCAATTCGTCCTTCCGCTTCTGCAAACGGAACGGCTTCCTTCTCCGCAAAATATGCCTCGCGCGGTGTCTTTACCATCTCCGGCAGGCTGCGGAACAGCCACTGCTTTTCTGTAAACTTCGTCCGCCCCGTCGTTTTCCCGCTCTCTGCTGCCGAAATTCCTGCCAGCGCATCGATCAGCCGTGTGATATCTTCCTCGCTGTTTGCCCAGGTAATAACGCAGACCACGTTCTCCTCGTCGGCAAGCTCTGTACTGACGCGGTATTCCTCGTACAGACGCACCTGCAGATCGTAGCCGGAAATACCAAGTTCTCTTGCCGAGAATACAAGACGCGTCAGGTCGATCTTCCATACGCCGCACGTTCCTTCCATCTCGGTCCCAAGAACTTCGATTCCTTTGATCTTTGCAAGCTCCTGCCGCGCCCTCTGGCCGAGTTCCAGCGCGCGTTCCATTCGCTCTTTTCCGTGCAGCGCCATCCCGCGCCGCGCCGCATCGAGGGATGCCATCAGAAGGTAGGACGGCGATGTACTCTGTACCATCTGCAGATTGGCGGCCACTCTTGCCTCATCGAGACGGCCAGAACCGAGTGATAAGAAGGAGCTCTGTGTAAAGGAACCCGCCGTTTTGTGGATACTCTGCGCGCAGGCATCCGCACCACTTTCCAGTGCGCCGAGAGGAAGCTGTTCGGAAAAATAGAGGTGCGATCCATGTGCTTCATCGACAAGAAGCGCTGCGTTGTGGCAGTGACAGATTTCTGCGATCGCCTGCAGATCACTGCAAAGACCGTAGTACGTCGGGCTGACCAGAAGTACGGCTTTCGCATCCGGCGTTTCCGCGAAGGCTTTTTCGATCGTCTCCGGCGTTACGCCGCCCCACATCTGCCATTTCGTGCTGTACTCCGGCATCACATAAACCGGTGTGGCTCCGCTTAAAATCAGGCCCATCAGCACCGATTTGTGCACGTTTCGCGGAACAATGATTTTTTCGCCCTCTTTCACAGACGAAAGCACCATCGCCTCGTTGCCGCATGTTGTGCCGTTGACAAGAAAAAAAGTTTTTTTTGCCTTCCACGTTTCCGCCGCCAGTTTCTGCGCCTCTGCAATCACGCCCTCCGCGTGATGCAGATCGTCAAGCCCTTCTGCCTCCGAGAGGTCATACGCCGCAAGCGACGCTCCGTTTAACGTCTCATCCAGCCCGCGCTCAAACCGGTGTCCCGGAATACGGAAATAGGCCGGTGCTTCCTCCCGGAACTGTTGTAACGCCTCCACAAGAGGCATTCGATTCTGATCCATTCTGCTTTGTTTCCTTTCAAACGATTTCTGAATCTTTTTCTGAAGCGAAAGAATCCTCCCCGCACCGCTGTGCGGGAAGGACCCCCTTATCTGCATTTTTCTGTTTTATATGGTTTATTCTACCGGAGTAGTCCAGCCATATTTATCTTCCAGTTTACCCCACTGGATACCGGTCAGGGTATCGTACAGTTTCTGGGTCAGCTCACCGATCTTGAAGTCATTTACAACAACAGAATCGTCCTTGTATACAAATTCACCAACCGGAGATACAACTGCTGCTGTACCAGTACCAAATGCTTCTTCCAGTGTGCCGTCATGACCTGCTTTCATCAGATCGTCAACCGACAGATGTGTTTCGTTTACTTTATATCCCCAGTCTCTTAAGATATGGATCAGGGAATCACGGGTTACGCCCGGAAGAACAGTTCCTTCCAGCGGTGCGGTGTAGATTTCGCCGGCAATCTTGAACATGATGTTCATGGTTCCAACTTCCTCTACATATTTACGATGTACGCCGTCCAGCCACAGAACCTGGGTGCATCCCATCTTCTCTGCTTTTACCTGGCCTGCGATGGAACTTGCATAGTTACCGCCGCATTTTGTAAATCCTGTGCCACCTTTGACTGCACGAACATATTCATCCTCAACCAGGATCTTAACCGGGTTGATGCCCTCTGCATAGTATGCTCCAACCGGAGTGGTGATGATAACGAATTTGTAGGATTTTGCCATATGTACGCCAAGGCTTGCCTCAGTAGCGAACATGAACGGACGGATGTAAAGAGATGTACCTGGCTCAGACGGTACCCAGTCTTCCTGTGCTTTAACCAGTGCTTTGACAGCCTCTACAAACATCTCCTCCGGTACGCCCGGCATGCAGAGTCTCTCGTTGGATTTAATCATACGGCGTGCGTTCATTTCCGGACGGAACAGCTGGATCTTTCCTTCTGCTGTTCTGTAGGCTTTCAGTCCCTCGAACGTTTCCTGTGCATAGTGAAGTACCATGGTTGCAGGATCCATCGGGATTCCGCCGTACGGTACGATTGCTGCATCATGCCATCCCTGCTCTTTGTCCCAGTCCATGACAAACATATAGTCTGTAAAGTGTTTTCCGAATCCAAGATTTTTCTGATCCGGTTTTTCCTGTAAATGTTCTCTTTTTTCAAATCTGATATCCATTTTTTGCCTCCCCGGCAGTTGAGGATAAGTTTGTTCAGCTGCCTGTATATTTAGATTCAATAGTGATAGTATAAAACTGTACCCGAAAACAGTCAATAGAAAATACGACTAATTTTTCATTTTTTCGTTCTTATTTATTGTATCTTTTCCGTATTTTCCTGTATCAGCCGCATTTTTTCTGCTTTCCCGGCACAGCCATTGTGTTTTTTTCTATTATCTGTTAGAATGGCAGACAAGAACCTGATAAGACTTGAACACGAAAAAGGAAGGTAATACAAATGAGTGAAGAATTATTCAACAGCGCATCCTGCAGCGGAGACTGCGCAGACTGCGGCAGCGACTGCCAGGATCTGGATCAGCCGACTGTTACCCTGACACTGGACGACGATACCGAAGTAAAATGTGCCGTACTGACCATTTTCCCAGCTCCGAACCAGAAAGAGTACATCGCTCTTCTGCCGCTCGATGAAAACGGCGAGAACGAAGACGGCGAAGTTTATCTGTATCGTTACTACGAAGAGAACGGCCAGCCGAACCTCGACAACATCGATTCCGATGAAGAGTACGAAATTGCAGCAGACGCATTCGACGAGCTGATGGATACCGAGCAGTTCAACGAGATGGAAGAAAATTCCACCGAAGAGTAAGAATCACAGACTTTGAAACGATTGCAGAACCCGGCGGGAGACCTTATTTTCCTGCCGGGTTTTTCTCTCTTTTTCTCTCAAATTCCCATTATTTCTTATTTGTACAGCTTTTCTGCATCTCTCTTTAAGATCTGTTTCTATTCTTTTACAGACGTATAATATATGTGAGTAGCAATTTTCATGCCGCTACATTACATAGGAATACGAGGTATCTTTTTATGAGAGATAAAGATGTGATACAGCACATTCAGGATTTATGCAAAGAGCGTTCCTGGACTTATTACCGTCTTGCAAAAGAGGCGGACATTCCCTATTCTACCTTAAATAATATGGTAAACCGCACCAATATTCCAACCATCCCTACCCTGCAGAAGCTCTGCGACGCTTTCGGCATCACACTTGCCGATTTCTTTCTCGACGAGCCGGATGCCCTGCAGCTTACCGAGGACAGCAGGAAATCATTACGCTTTACAATAATCTTTCGCTGGAGAAAAAGAAAATCTTAAAAGCTTATATGAAAGGTCTTCTGATGGAAGTCTGACTTTTCCGGCATCATAAGTATCACAGATAAAGAAAGTTCCGTTTTTTGTTTTTCTAAAACAGAGGCGGAACTTTTTTTCTGTCGATAAACTTTTCTTAAATTTTTCTAAAGCCCGGGACTTTTCCCGTATTTCGTTGTAGAATAAAGGACAACTGTTCACATATTAATCACAGAAGGAGTTACCCTTTCATGCTACAGATTCAGCATATCAAAAAAGAATACCGGACCGGGACGCTGGTACAGAAAGCGCTCGACGATGTGTCCTTAAATTTGCGCGACAACGAGTTTGTCGCTATTTTAGGGCCGAGCGGTTCCGGAAAGACGACGCTTCTGAATATCATCGGCGGCCTCGACCGCTACGACAGCGGCGATCTGATCATCAACGGCATTTCCACGAAAAAGTATAAGGACCGCGACTGGGATTCCTACCGGAACCACACGATCGGCTTTGTCTTCCAGAGCTACAACCTGATCCCGCACCAGACCATCCTTGCAAACGTAGAGCTGGCGCTTACCATTTCCGGTGTTTCCAAAGAGGTGCGGCGCAAAAAAGCAATCGCGGCACTTGAAAAGGTCGGTCTTGGAAAACAGCTCCACAAGCGGCCGAGCCAGATGTCCGGCGGTCAGATGCAGCGTGTCGCCATCGCCCGCGCTCTTGTCAATGATCCGGAAATTCTGCTTGCCGATGAGCCGACCGGCGCGCTCGATTCCGACACCAGTATTCAGGTCATGGACCTGCTGCAGGAAGTTGCCAAAGAACGCCTTGTCGTCATGGTCACACACAATCCGGAGCTCGCCGAGCTTTACGCCAACCGGATCGTCACCCTGCGTGACGGTGTGATCTGCTCCGACACGAACCCGTTTGAGCCGGATTCCGAAACCCTGCTTCCGCCCAAACACAAAAACATGGGCAAATCGTCGATGTCCTTTCTGACGGCGCTCTCCTTAAGTTTTAATAACCTGCGCACCAAGAAAGCGCGGACCTTGCTCACCTCGTTTGCCGGCTCAATCGGCATCATCGGCATTGCACTGATTCTGGCACTCTCCTCTGGTGTCAACGAGTATATTCAGAATATGGAAGAGGAAACTCTCTCCGAATATCCTCTTCAGATCCAGAGCACCGGCTTTGACCTCACTTCGATGATGGTCGGCTCACAGAATGCCGGCAAAGACTCAAAAGATTCCGGCAAAAAGAATGAAATCAAAGTCCAGGAAGTCGTGACCAACATGTTCTCCACCATGAACTCCAACGATCTCGCTTCCCTGAAAAAGTACCTTGACGGCGGTGCGGACGGCATTTCCGACTACACAAATGCCATCGAATATTCCTACTCCGTCACGCCGCAGATCTACCGCGAAAACGGCGATTCCATCCGCCAGGTGCACCCGGACCAGTCGTTCCGCTCGCTCGGCCTTGGCGCAAGCTCCAACAGCATCATGTCATCCATGATGAGCACCAACGTCTTTTACGAGATGCCGGACACCGCTTCCCTGTACGAGAACCAGTACGACTTAAAAGCCGGACACTGGCCGGAAAACTATAACGAATGTGTGCTTGTCCTCACTTCCGACGGCGGAATGAGTGATTTTCTGCTCTACACCCTGGGGCTCCGCGATGCACTCGAGCTGGATGAGATGGTCCGCCAGTTTTTAAATGAAGAAACCGTCGAGACCCCTTCCTCCATCGGCACGTATTCCTACGATGATATCCTCGGCACCACGTTCCGTCTTGTGAACAGCGCCGACTGCTACGAATACGACAGTCAGTATCAGGTCTGGAAAGATAAAAGCGACAACGAAGACTATATGAAAAAGCTCGTTGCCAACGGCGAAAAGCTCACAATCACCGGTATTGTCCAGCCGTCCCCTGACTCTGCCGCCTCTGCCCTGACCGCCGGCATCAATTACCCGGCATCGCTGACCCGCCACGTTGTGGAGGAAGCAAAGAAATCCGAGATTGTGAAACAGCAGATGGCGGACTCCTCCATCGATGTCTTTACGAATCAGGAATTCGGCACCGTGGATCAGAACAGCGGTCTTGATATGGATTCCTTTATCACTGTCGATGAGGACAAGCTGCAGAACGCTTTCCAGTTCGACGATTCCGCACTCTCCGGTGCTTTTTCCGGTGATTCCATGAACCTTGATTTTTCCAGTGCCTTTGCGGACGCCGGAAGCAGCATGGATCTCGCGGGTGCGATTGACCTCAGTCAGATCTCTCTTAATTTCGACGGACTGCCGCAGCTTGATCTTGGCCAGATTTTATCCGGGCTTACTCTCAATGTCAGTGAAGACGGCATGCAGGAACTGGCTTCCAGCCTCATGGAGGGCTATCAGGGCTACGCCTCGGAGCACCCGGAGGCGGATTATTCCCATTTACAGGAGGATTTCGTCTCCTACATCAATTCCACGGAAGCACAGGAAATCCTGCGGCGCCACATCCAGACCATCATTGCAGGCGGCGGTGTTTCCATTACACAGGAACAGATCCAGGAACTCATTCAGCGGATCTTCAAAGGGTATCAGGCATACCTGATCAAGATGGGCTACACCGACCCGGAACAGTTTGATGCTTATCTTGCGGAGTATCTGCAGACCGAAGAAGCTGTTCAGATCATCAACGACTGGATTTCCGAGGTGATGCAGAACAACGGCAATATCGAAATTACATCCGACCAGCTCACTGCGCTTGCGACGGAGCTTTCCAACGGTTATCTCGCTTACGTGAAGGAGAACGGCCTGCCGGATCCGACGGAGATGGGCCAGCACTTTATCGCCTATCTGAACACGGCGGACGGCCAGCAGCGGCTGAACAGCGGTATCACAAAAATCGTCGATCTCGACGGACTGCAGTCCCAGGTTTCTTCTGCGCTCACAAACTACATGGCAGGCGTTATGGGAAGCTACTCCGCTTCTGTCGCCTCGGTTCTGCAGACACAGATCACTTCCGCGATGGAACAGATGATGACGCAGATGGCCTCTGCAATTCAGTCCGAGATGGAGCGCGCCATGACGCAGGTCGGTAATTCTCTTCAGGATTCGATGGGCGATGCCATGAAGATTGACACCGATGCCTTTGCAAGTGCCTTCCAGATGAATATGACTGAGGATGATATGAAAGAGCTCTTCGCTTCTCTTAGTTCTTCCGGCTCTTCCACCTATGAGGGCAATCTGCAGAAACTGGGCTACGCTGATTTTGACGAACCTTCTTCGATCAGCATTTACCCGAAAAACTTTGAGAGCAAGGAACACGTTGTCTCCATCCTCGACGGTTACAATGACACGATGGAAAAAGAAGGCAAAAACGAGCAGGTAATCTCGTACACCGATATGGTCGGCACTCTGATGTCCTCCGTCACGGATATCGTCAACATCATCAGCTACGTGCTGATCGCTTTTGTCGGCATTTCCCTTGTGGTTTCCTCGATTATGATCGGCGTCATCACCTATATCAGTGTTCTGGAACGCAAGAAAGAGATCGGTATCCTGCGCGCGATCGGTGCTTCGAAACGCAATATTTCGCAGGTCTTCAATGCCGAAACCTTCATCATCGGACTCTGTGCAGGACTGATCGGCATCGGGCTCTCGCTGCTTCTGATGATTCCGGGCAACCTTCTGATCCACCATCTGGCGGATACGACGAAGGTCAGTGCTTCTCTTCCGCTCGTCCCGGCGCTTGTTCTGATTGCACTCAGCGTCGTTCTGACCCTGATCGGCGGTCTGATTCCGTCGAAGAAAGCGGCAAAAAGCGATCCGGTTACGGCACTCCGGACAGAATAATCTGATCCTTAAAACACACTTTGCAAGTACGCAAAAAGCGGCCGGCAGAGGCTTTTCAAAAGTCCCGCCGGCCGCTTTTTTCTATCTTAAACTTTTATTTTTCTTCCAGAAAAAATCCATGCTCTGTCCGCACCAGTGTCGTCTCATAGAAGGTCTTTGCGAACTGCACCAGATAAGCAGTATCTTTGGCGCCTGCCGTCTCATACGGGGAATGCATCGCAAGCTGAGCCATTCCGATATCCACGCTTGTCACCGAGACAAGAGAGTTCAGAATTGCGCCGAGCGTGCTTCCGCCCGGAATGTCGGCGTGGTTTGCGAATACCTGGCACGGTACGCCGGCCTTCTCGCAAATCATCTTTGTTACGGCTTCCGAAACAGCATCGGTCGTGTATTTCTGGTTTGCACTCTGTTTGATGACAACGCCGCCGTTCATGTAGACGCGGCTCTTCGGATCGTATTTCTCCGCATGCGCCGGATGGAACGCATGTGCATTATCGGCAGAAACCATAAAGCTTCCCGCAAGATCTCTGTGGTAAGCGATCGTATCTTTTCCGCACGCTGCGTTGATGTGCTGCAGGGTCTCAGTCAGGAACGACGAATCTGCGCCCTGTTTGGTAAGGCTTCCGACTTCCTCGTTGTCAAAGATTGCACAGACATTAACCTGACCTGTCGCTTTTGCGGCAAGGAATCCTTTTAAGGAACCGAATGCGCTCTGCAGATCGTCGAGGCGGCCGCTGGACAGAAATTCTTTGCTGGCGCCCCAGATAGAGCCCTCCACGCGGTTGTACAGATAAAGTTCCATCGAGAGGATGTCCTCTTTTGCCGTATCCGGCAGAAACAGCTCATAGAAATGATCTTTCGCTGTCTCATCACCGAGAATCGGGAGCATGTCGGTCTGCACACTGTATTTGATTCCGTTGTTGATGTCGCGGTTCAGATGAATCGGCAAATTCGGGATCGTCACCAGATCTCGTCCGGCATCAACCAGCACGGATTTCACGCTGTTTCCGTCACGTACCACCATGCGGCCCGCCAGGGAAAGCGGACGGTCAAACCATGGGGAACGGATCATTCCGCCGTAGCCCTCCACGTTCAGGCGGGTATAATGACCATCCGTCACGAATGGGTCCTCTCCCTTTACTTTAAACGTCGGACAGTCGCTGTGGCTTGCGATGATCTGGTAGCTGGAAAATGCGCTCTCCGGGATCTGGAACGCAATCACCGAGGATTCATTTCTCGTCACATAATATTTTCCGCCCGGAACGAGACTCCATTCTTTTGTCTCCTCCAGTTTTGTATATCCATTTTCGTTCAGCAGATCACTGGCTTCTTTTACCACATGAAACGGGCTTTTGCACCGCATGATAAAATCGAGCAGCTCCTGCGCTGTATTCAGGTATTCCATAGTTTTTCTCCTTTGCATATATTCAAACGCTTCTTCTATTTTATAAAATCCCGCTGTCTTTTTCAAGACCCAAAAACCTGTGGGAACTTACTGTATCACTCGCAATCATCGTTTCGAATCGGATATTCGCAATCCGCTTCGCTACTCGCACATAAAACCAGCCGCTGCTTCACAAAAAAATCCCGCACAGACAGATTTTTATTTTCTGTCGTGCGGGACTTACTTTTTCCGTTTTTTCTGCTATGCAGAAACCTGATTTCCGGTATACAACTGATAATATTTTCCTTTCTGTTCCATCAGCTGATCATGGGTACCGCGCTCAATAATTTGTCCCTGCTCAAGAACCATGATACAATCGGCGTTTCGTACGGTAGACAGACGATGTGCGATAACAAAGGTTGTTCTTCCGCTCATCAGCTTATCCATACCATCCTGAACAATGCGCTCGGTACGGGTATCAATGGAGCTTGTCGCCTCATCGAGAATCAGTACCGGCGGATCCGCAATGGCTGCACGCGCGATCGCAAGAAGCTGCCGCTGACCCTGGGACAGATTCGCACCGTCTCCGGTCAGCATTGTGTCATAGCCCTGCGGCAGACGCATAATGAACCCGTGCGCATTCGCCAGTTTTGCTGCTGCTACAACCTCATCCTCCGTCGCATCGAGCTTTCCGAAGGCAATATTTTCTCTTACCGTTCCCGTAAACAGATGTGTATCCTGCAAAACAATGCCAAGCGATCTTCTCAGATCGTCTTTTTTGATCTTTCCAATATTGATCTCATCGTAACGGATCTTACCTTTCTGAATATCATAAAAACGGTTGATCAGATTGGTAATGGTTGTTTTTCCGGCTCCGGTGGAACCGACAAACGCGATCTTCTGACCCGGCTCCGCAAACAGTGATACATCGTGCAGAACGATTTTATCCGGGTTATAGCCGAAATCAACATGTTCGAATACCACACGGCCCTGCAGCTCGCGGTAATCCACAGATCCATCTGCCTGGTGCGTATGCTTCCATGCCCATTTTCCGGTACGCTCTTTCGTCTCGGTGAGTTTTCCGTTTTCTTCCTTCGCATTGACAAGCGTTACATACCCCTCGTCCAGCTCCGGCTCTTCATCCATCAGGCGGAAAATACGTTCGGCTCCTGCAAGTGCCATAACGATTGCGTTCAACTGCTGGCTGACCTGGTTGATCGGCATGTTAAAACTCTTGTTGAAGGTCAGAAAGCTTGCCAGACCACCGAGCGTAAAGCCACCGACATTGCCAAGGGCAAGTGCACCGCCGACAATCGCACAGACAACATAGCTCATATTTCCAAGCTGTGCATTGATCGGTCCGATGACATTCGCAAACGCATTGGCATTGTAAGCACTCTCATACAGATTGTTATTAATTTCTTTGAATTTTTCGATATTCTCCTCTTCATGACAGAATACCTTGACAACCTTCTGGCCATCCATCATCTCTTCGATAAAGCCGTTGACTTTACCAAGATCCCTCTGCTGTTTTACAAAGAAATTTCCGGAAAATCCGGCCACCTTTTTTGTCACTCCCAGCATGATAGATACCATAACCAGCGTTGTAATCGTCAGCGGGATGTTCAGAATCAGCATACTGACAAAGACACTGACAATCGTGATTGCACTGTTGATGATCTGCGGGATACTCTGACTGATCATCTGGCGCAGAGTATCAATATCATTTGTATAAATCGACATAATATCGCCGTGCGCATGCGTATCAAAATATTTGATTGGCAGCTTTTCCATATTGCCGAACAGATCATTTCTCAGATTCCGCAGGGTTCCCTGGGACACATAAATCATGGTACGGTTCTGAATGAACGCAGCCACAATACCGATCCCGTAAAATCCGGCCACCCGCAAAATTGCGTGGAGCAGCGGGCCAAAATCCGGATCCGGCTGGGTCAGCATCGGCGTGATATAGCCGTCAATCAGCGTTTTCATAAACATCGTTCCCTGTACGTTTGCCAGGACGTTGACAAAAATCGCAATGACAACAGCGATGCAATGTACGGTATAATCCTTTAATGCATATTTCATAATTCTGGTAAAGATCTTCATCGGATTCTTGACCTGCGGTTTCACCCCTCTTGGAGGTCTTGCGCCCGGCCCCTTTACCTGCTGTACTCTCTCTGCCATTCCTTACTCACCTCTCTTTTCGTCAAAGTCTCCGCCGCCACCGGTCTGAGACTCATATACTTCCCGGTAAATTTCATTGGTTTTCAGTAATTCCTCATGGCTTCCAAAACCATTTACTTTTCCGTTCTCCATGACAATGATACGGTCTGCGTCCTGCACACTGGAAATACGCTGTGCAATGATCAGCTTTGTCGTTTCAGGAATCTCGGTCAGGAATGCCTTCCGGATTTTTGCATCGGTTGCGGTATCGACAGCACTTGTACTGTCATCCAGAATCAGCACCTTTGGTTTTTTCAGCAGCGCTCGTGCGATACAGAGGCGCTGTTTCTGGCCGCCGGATACGTTGGATCCGCCCTGCTCGATGTAGGTGTTGTAGCCCTCCGGCATCCGGTCGATAAATTCATCAGCGCAGGCAAGACGGCAGACACGCTTGCACTCTTCTTCCGAAGCATTTTTATCACCCCAGCGAAGATTGTCGAGAATGGTACCGGAAAACAGCACATTTTTCTGTAAAACAACGGCTACTTCATTTCGCAGAGTTTCCATATCGTAGGAACGGACATCCTTTCCGCCGACTTTGATGGAGCCTTCCGTGACATCGTACAGACGGCTGATCAGGTTGACAAGACTCGTCTTCGCACTTCCGGTTCCGCCGATGATACCGATGGTCTCACCGGATTTGATCGAAAGGTTGATATCCGAAAGAACCGGCTCGCCTGCTCCCTTTTTGTAGTTGAAGTAGACGTGATCGAAGGTAATGCTTCCGTCCGGAATATCAAAGTCCGGATTCTCCGGATTGTCGAGATCGCTCTTCTCATTCAGAACCTCGGTAATACGGCGCGCACTCGCAAGGCTCATCGTGATCATAACGAATACCATCGAAAGCATCATGAGGCTCATCAAAATGTTCATGCAGTAGGTCAGAAGGCTCATCAGCTCTCCTGTTGTCAGGCTGCTTCCGACGATCATCTTCGCACCGAGCCAGCTGATCAGAAGAATACAGCTGTAAACGGTAAGCTGCATCAGCGGCGCGTTGAAGGAAAGGTTTTCCTCTGCTTTACAGAAAATTTTGTAGATGTTCTCTGCTGCTTTGTGGAACTTACTTGTTTCATGATCCTCACGCACATACGCTTTTACTACGCGGATGGCGGATACGTTTTCCTGTACGCTCGCATTCAGCTCATCGTACTTCGGAAATGCCTGATCGAAATATTTCATCGCGGAACGCATGATCAAAAACAGACACGTTCCGAGGATAAGAATGGCTACCAGATAAACGCTTGCAAGACGTGCATTGATATAAAACGACATAATCATCGCGATAATCATGCTCGACGGTGCACGCATGCACATACGAAGAATCATCTGATAGGCATTCTGCAGGTTGGTGACGTCTGTCGTCAGGCGGGTGACAAGACCTGCGGTGCTGAATTTGTCGATATTCGAAAATGAATATTCCTGAATGTTTTCAAACATGGCCTGACGCAGATTTCTTGCAAATCCGGCAGACGCTTTTGCTCCATATTTTCCGCCCATGATACCGGCAAACAGACCGATGGCTGCTGCTGCCACCATGAACGCTCCCACCACGTAGATGTGATGGAGATCGCCTTTTTCTACACCATCATCGATAATGGATGCCATCATAAGAGGAATGATCATCTCCATGATAACTTCCAGAATCATGAAAAGCGGAGTGGCAATGGAGGCTTTTTTAAACTCTTTTACCTGTGCTCCAAGTGTTTTTAACATGATGTCTCTCCTAACATATTTTTTACATTGCTTTTGAGCTGGTCGATGACACGGTAGAAGGTATCGAGATCTTCTTTTGCAATTCCTTCAATTGTCTGTTCTTCCAGAATATCGATCATATCTTTCGTCTTCTCGTGAAGCTCTCTTCCGGTATCGGTCAGCACCAGTTTCTTCAGACGTGCATCATAGGGAACGGACTCCCGTCGGATGTAGCCCTTTTTCTCCATGAGCTTTAAAATATTCGTCACGGTGGACCGACAGATCTTAAACTCCGCCTCGATATCCTTCTGGAAAATATCTTTGTCTTCGTTCCGGCACAGATACCCTAAAATCCATCCGTGCATGGCGGTCAGTTCATCGACCCCCCGCTCTCTGGCGGCTGCCATCAGGTTCCGTGACATCATATTGTCCAGCGTCCGCAGTTCGTGGCCGATTTTTCTTTTTTTACAACACACGCTGCTTTTTTCCTCCTTTCCCCTTTGCTGCCGTCCCCATCTGTTCTTTATAAAACTGTTTGAACAAGGACTGTTCTATAAGCAACTGTTCTATAGATAACTGTTTCATATTAAACAGTTCGCTATAGAACATTCTAGGAGGTTTTGTGGGAAATGTCAACCTGTTTGCGTAAAAAAATTTGAAAAAAATGCTCCGGATAAAAGTTTTCCACTTTCCGCCCGGAGCATTCCGCTCGTTTATTCTTCGATTTTTCTTCTTAAATAGCTTCCCACCATATGGGAAAAGTTGCGGATGTCGCGCGCATATGCGAAATCCTTGCCGAAAATCTTCTGCTCCGCCATAAGCTCCGTCTCCTCGCCTACAAAGACCCCAAGCACCGAGACACCCTGCTGCCTAAGGCGCCGCACCTCAGTTGCCGTGTCATGCAGCGCATAGTCATCCCGGTACGGCTTTGGATTTCTCGCATTCGGCCGGTTCACCAGCACATCGTACGGCTTTCCGTCGCTTAAGAGGATCAGCAGCTTCCGGTCCTCCTGGCGTTTTAAAAGATCCATCCCCGCCGCCTTGACAGCAAGCCCGTCGCGGTTGTTTGATGATGTAATATACTCAAAAATATTGCTGTTCTTCTCCCGCGGATCGTCGTAATCGCGCATCCGGTGCAGAATCGTGTAATCCCAGAACGTACAGAAGCTCATCACGCGGAACGGGATGTGCAGGCGGCTTAAGGTCTCCGCCAGAATGTACGTCTGCAGTGTCACATTCTCCTGGCGCGGCCGCTGGGAACCGCTCGCATCCACGAGAATATCCACGACAAAATCCAGCGAATTCCGCCGCTGCTCCAGCCGGAACAGATCCGCATTCTGACTCCGTCCCACCTTCCACATCCGCGCGGGCTGTAAAATTCCGTGGTCTGCATCTGCAAACGACTGGTCCTCCTGCAGCAGCATCGCTTTTTTCAGTTCCTGATACAGCAGCGAAATGTTCTGCCGCACCGCGCGGTGCTGGTCGTAATAGGCATGAAGGTTTTTATCCTTCTGCTTCTGCGCGTAGGAGAGCTGATAATACTTTCCGACCGGATTTTTCAGCACACCCTCCGTGTAATAGAGGCTGCAGTCGCTGTGGATGCCGCGGCAGAGCTGGTAATTCCGGCTTTTCTCCTCACTCTCCGAGAGCCACGTTTTTCCGTAATTGCGCTGAATGTACTGATACATCCGTGCCAGCGCTTTCTCATCAACGACAACGACCTTTTTGGTATCGCTTCCCGCTGTTTTTTCTTTCTTCTCTTCCGCCTCTTTTGATGTGAAATTTGTCATATCAAGCGAAACTCGCTCCAGATATGTCTCGAGCCCGTCCTCGTACAGTTCCTCCGAAATGAAATCCTTCCAGGAATACTCGGTGAGCTCCTCGATCGTTACCGCAAGAACCGAGGCAAGATCACCGTGCTTTTTCACAAATGCGGGATCGACGACCTTATTGTACAGCTCGTCCGTCACCCGGATCAGTTCCATTGTATCCGCTGTTTCGGATGCGTGCTTCAGCAGCTCCATCCACTCCCGCGTTTTCCCCGAGTATGAAGGGCTTTTTTCCTCGTCCTCCTCTCTTCTTCCGCGCAGATACTCCAGTTTCAGGCGCCCTGTCTCATTTTTGGATAAAGATTCAAACGAGTGGTCCAGTATTTCCTCCGCTGCTCTCCTTCGAAAGCCCTTGACACCGGGGCGCTCGCTTTCGAGCCGCTTCGATACGGCCTCCTCCGTCACCAGCTGGGCGAGCATCATCAGTTCTCCCTCCGCTGCGCCGCTGTAAACCTTCTTCACCAGATACAGGCTGTAGGCTTCCCGATCAAAGTAACACGAAAAGGCACCCTGGCGGATCGTATCGTACAGCACCGTATCCGGCTCTTTCGCATACCGCTCCACGTCCGGGTTCAGCTTCAGCGTGTAGTCGCCGCTGACGGTCCAGACGAGATTGCGGATCCGGCTCTCCAGCTCCATCTCATGCGTTTTTAATGTTTCCTCTGTCACCATACGTATTTCCTCTAAAAAATATCCTGCGGCGTCCACTCTTCCGGAATCCGCGTGCGCACAACATCCCGCACGATCTCTTTTTCAAACAGGTCAAAGCATTTATTGACAATGCCGATCTGCACCGCAAGATACGGGGACAGCCCCTGGCGCATCGTACCGATCGCTCCGAACAGGCCGCGGAGGTCGAGCGCACGCGTGGTGATTTCCGCCTGTTTTGCCTTTTTCTGCAGATCGAGGTAAAGACCGGCCAGCGCATCGCGTGCCGCCGGTTTCAGATCCGGGAATTTTGACTGCATCAGATAAAACAGTGTCTCTTCCGTAAGCGACGGCATGTCAATCACCAGAAAGCGGGACACCAGCGCCTCGTTCAGCTCTCTCGTTCCCGCATAGCCGTAGTTCATCGTTCCGATCATCCGCGCCGCCGGGTGAAGCGGAATTTTATCGTAGCCCGGCACATCGATAATGCGGCGGTAGTCGAGCGCGGCGTGAAGAACACTGACTGCATCGTTTTTCGCCATGTTGATCTCATCGAGAATGCCAAAACCGCCTTCCTCTGCACAGCGGTAAATGCTGCCCTTCCGGAGTGTGACCTCCTGGTTCTGGAACGTATCGGTTCCGATCAGCTCGGCACTTCCTGTGTTTACATGGAAGGAAACGTTGTACGTCGGTCTTCCGAAAACATACGCCAGTGTCTCTGCCAGCACGTTTTTTCCCGTTGCCTTCTCGCCGGTCAGCAGCAGATTTTCGCCCTGCAGCAGCGCGGCAATTGCCATCTCCAGAATCTCTTTTCCAAAAAACGGGATTTCCGGCGTACTCATGCGGTTCTCTAAGCCCTCCGCCACCGGATAGCTCTCGCGGAATCTCCGCACGCTCTCAATTAACGCCCCGCTCACGCCCTGTTCCTGTAAAAATGAATCGTTCATCTTCTATTTTTTAATCCTCTCTGTCGTTAAAATATCTTTTTGCTTCTACCAGTATACGGGATCTGCCTTTTTTCTGCAAGACCTGTCGGACTTATAGTAATCCCCGAAAATAATGCAAAAAATTCGCGCTCTGCAGCACTGCCTTTTTTGCATTATTTTCGGGTCTTGCTATAGATTGAATTGAATTGAAACATAAAGACACCGGAAAACAGGCTTTATCCCGTTTCCCGGCGTCTTATTTCTGTCATTGATTCAGTTCATGCATCGCATTATCCGCGGATTCCGGAAAGAATTTCCTCTGTGGAAGCTTTTGCCTCCTCGTCCAGGTTCTCTTTCTTATAGTTCTCATATCTCTGTTTGTGATGCGGATTCTCTGCCCACAGCTCGTCTGCGGCTTTTTTCCACTCAGCAGCATACAGGTCACATTTTCCGCACAGATGCTCTGCGCTCTCCGGAGACTGCAGGTCGGTTGACTTCGCGCCGGTCTTCTCTACCATCTCACGCAGCAGTTCCGGATTTTCGAGCATCGGACATGGGCGCAGGTGGTTGCGGTTGAACGGCTGTCCATCGCGGTATGCCTGGAACAGCGGCTGCTGCAGTGCTTCAATCAGGGAAACTTCGTTGATGTTGGCGCCGGAGTAATGGATGAAAACACACGGCTCCACATCGCCGTTTGCATTGATATGGCAGTAGTTTCTTCCTCCTGCGATACAGCCTCCGACGAACTCACCGTCGTTCTGGAAGTCCATAACAAAGATCTGTTTGTCGCTCTTATCGGAACGGATCTCACGCAGTCTGTGATAGATATATTTTCTCTGCTCAACCGTCGGCATCAGCTCCGGTGCAGCGTCCATGCCGACCGGCATGAAGTGGAAATACCAGCTGTAACGGCATCCGTGCTCGATCAAAAGATCCAGGAACTCGTCACTTGTAACGGTCTCGAGGTTTGCTCTTGTGTAGCAGATGGAAGTACCAAAAAGCAGACCGTGTTTTTTCATCAGATCCATGGCTGCCAGAACTTTATCGAAAATACCCTCGCCGCGGCGTCCGTCGTTGACCTCCTCGAAGCCTTCCAGAGACAGGGAGAAGGAGATATTGCCGAGCTTCTGAACCGCCTCACAGAACTCCTCGTCGATCAGGGTTCCATTGGTGAAGCAGTGGAATTCACAGTCATGATGCTCTTCTGCCAGACGCAGGATGTCTTTTTTGCGCACAAGCGGTTCGCCGCCGGTGAACATGTAGAAGTAGGTTCCCAGCTCTTTTCCCTGGCTTATGATATCAGAAAGTTTCTCATAGGAAAGATTCAGCTTGTGGCCGTATTCTGCTGCCCAGCATCCGGTGCAGTGCAGGTTACAGGCACTTGTCGGGTCCATCAGCATCGTCCATGGGATGTTGCAGTTGTATTTTTCACGGTTCATACGGATCTGTTTCGTTCCGACGAAAGCTGCCTGGAATCCCAGGTTCAAAGCAGTCATTTTGATCACCTGCGGATCCAGCTCGTCCAGTCCGCGGTTGACATACTGTACCCATTTGTTGTCCGGATTCTGCAGCATGGTGCGGATGTTGTCGAAGGTTTTCTCCGCAAACATATTTCCGGTAAATTTCTGTACAAAATCCGTCAGATTCAACAGCGCTTTTGTTCTGTCGTCTCCGTGGTTCACATATTTTAAAACACCATCGATCGCAGCGCCTGCAGCGGCTCTTTCTACTTTCATTTTTGCATCCATTGTTCACGATCTCCTTTGTAATAGTTTAATATTTTCGCCCGGAATTGATCTGGTTTTGAATACCACATCCTGGCTTTTTCTCATTATATTCTCCATATTTGGAAAATACAACCCAAAATTCCCTCGTTTTGGACATATCAAAAAAAGTGTCCCACGCGGGAACACTTTTTCCTGTTTTTCTCTTTCTGTTATGTTTCACATTGCATTTTCGGATTCACACAGGGCATTTCCTAATTTTCGATCAGAACCGCACGGATCGGGCCGCCGTATTGGTGTTTCTTTTGGATCGGCGCAGCCACGAGAAAATAATGACCAGAGGTCACTTTCTCCAGATTCAGATTTTCAACAATCACCGTGCCTTTTTTCAGTAACTGCTGATGAACATCATTCCCTGATGTCTCATTTCCGACGGTTTCCTGCTCCACACCGAGCAGCACCAGTTTTTTCTCTGCCAGGTAATCTGCCCCATCGCGTGTAATCTGCGCATCGCCGCGGATCAGGAGACGTTCACAGTCTTCTTCCATGACCTCCTCGAGCACTTCTCTTGTCACTTTTCCCTCAAGCTCCGCCACCTGACAGATGCCAAGTGACCGGTCGAGCGTCGTCTGCGCCGTTCCTTCCTCCGTCATCAGATGACGCGGCGCGTCCATTGCGGAAAACTGCTCTCCGGAAATGTCATATAATTTCATATTTTCCTATCCTCAAACCGGGAAACTCCCGTCTTTCTTTTTTCCAATATTTGCCGATACTGCCAGATTCTGCCGGCAGCCAAACCTTGTTTAGTATAGCCTATTTTCGGACGCTTTACAAGGCTCATTTCTGCAAAAATTCTGACTTTTATACAGCAATCCTGTCTGCAATAAACAATTTGTCATTTTCACTCCCCTGATGTATAACAGAAAGATCCAAACGGTTACGCTATCTTTCAAAAGGGAGGGAAACCTTATGAAACTCCGGCTAAGCCCGTGGATCTGCGCCACGGCTTCGCCGGAGTTTTTTACACTCTTCTGGTTTACGGAATCAGACGGTGAATGTCTCTTGGAAACAGGGATGCGTTCCGCACATTTTCAAATCCGAGAAGCCGTGCCGTAAACCGCTCCAGCCCAAGACCGAGGCCGCCGTGCGGGGGCATGCCGCAGCGGTGCATCATTAGATAGCTCTCAAACGCTTCAACATGCATGCCGCGGCTTTCGAGCTTTTCCACCTGCTCCCGGTAATTGTGGATGCGCTGGCCGCCGGTCGTCACCTCAAGGCCGCGGAACAGAAGGTCAAAGCTTTCCGTCTCTGCCGGATTTTCTCTGCTGTCCATCGCGTAGAACGGGCGCTTGGCGCTTGGATAATGTGTCACAAATACGAAGTCACTGCCTGTCGTTTTCTTCACGTATTCGCACAGCAGTTTTTCCTCCTCCGGTTCAAAGTCCAGTTTCTCCGAAAAGGCTCTTTTGTATACGCGGCTCACCAGCTCTTTCGCCTCGGAAAAACGGATTCTCGGAATCTCCGTGATCACCGGCACCTCTGCTTTTAAAAGCGAAAGCTCCGCTCCGCATGTCTCCTGCAGCCGTCCAAATGTGTACCGCAGCATTTCCTGCTCCATCGCCATGATGTCCTCAAAATTCTCGATATAGCCCATCTCAAAGTCCACGCTTGTATATTCATTCAGATGACGCGCCGTGTCGTGCTTCTCCGCCCGGAAGACCGGTGCGATCTCGTAGACACGCTCGAAGACGCCGACCATCATCTGCTTGTAAAACTGCGGGCTCTGCGCCAGATATGCCTGTTCGCCGAAATACGACAGGGAGAAGATATTAGCTCCGCCCTCGGCTCCCGCTGCTACGAGCTTCGGTGTGTGGATTTCGGTGAAGTGCTGTCCATCCAGAAATTCGCGGAACGCCTGACAGATCCTGGCCTGAATCTGGAAAACCGCGCGCTCTTTTTCATTTCGCAGCGTGATAGGCCGGTAGTCCAGCAGGTTCTCGATGGAAGTGTTGACCCGCTTCTGGTTGATGACAACCGGCGGTACTTCTTCCGGCTCGGAGAGGATTTCCACGTCTAACAGATGCAGGTCATACCCGCTTCTGGAACGCTCTTCACGGATCACCTCCGCGGTAAACCGGACACACGCCTCTTCTTTTAATTCCTCCAATGCAAACCGGGCATACGCCGGCTCGTACACGCACTGTACCATCTGCCGTTTCGTCCGAAGCAGCACAAATGCAAATGAGCTCATTTTTCGGATTTTGTAAATGTTTCCATGCAGCCGCACGATTTCGCCGATGTGTGCTCCTAACTGCTCTGCTTCGAGTTCCTCTGTTTTTCTTACTTTTACGGTATTCATTTCTGTCTTCATAGTCTTTTCTGCCTTTCTGTTCTGATTTTTCTTTATCGCCGCAAAATCAGCAGAAAATCCATATGGACATAATCTGTATGTCCCATACGATCACAACCCTTCTCTGATGTAAATTTCAAGTCATTCCCGCATGGATAAAAAATGGCAAAGAAAAACCACACGGGGTATTTCTTTTTCTCCCAGTGTGGTTTCCCTTTGCCTTATCTTCCACACAGGTACAACACAATCAGCGCCTGTACCTGTGAAGTATAGTAGTCTTCACTTTGATACAAGCGCTATCAATCGTCGTCCCTGTGCATCTGTACGCTGTGCATCTCGTTCATCGTTGATAACCTCTGTTTCGTAGTTTTGTTGTATTATAATTCTGCGTTCCGGTTTTGTCAACCCTTATTTTCCGTAATCGATGATCACCACTTCCGCTTTCGTCCCGATCCGCATCGGCGGTCCCCAGAGACCCACGCCGGATGTGACGATGCTGTACATGTCTCCGACTTTCTTCATCCCGCAGGCATTCTCCCACATCAGGCCGGTAAGGATATTGCCTGGGAAGAGCTGTCCGTCGTGCGTATGGCCGCCAAGATCAAGGTCTGCGCCTGCCTCTGCCAGCTCGGTCAGCTCCGACGGCTGGTGGTCAATCACAAAAACTGGAAGCGACTGGTCCAGTCCGGTAAGCAGTTCGGACGGCGTGTCGCGTGTCTCCTGCGTTTTGCGGATCCGGTCGGGATCTTTTCGGCCCGCCAGATAAAAGGCATCATCGATACAGACCACATCATCCTCCAGCAGATGAATCTTCGCGCGGTCCAGAAACTCACCGAACCGGCGGTCGGCGATGCGCTCCTCCTTCGTCTCAAACGTAAAGCCCGCGAGAATCTTCTCATCGAGATCGTGGTTGCCGTAGCAGGCGTACGTGCCGTACCGGCTCTTTAAGCCCGCCAGAAGATCCGCCACGCGGTCCGGCTCATAGATGGCATCGTACTCATTATCAAAAATATCCCCGGCAATCACAACGACATCCGGCTCCTCAGCATTAATTTTTTCCACCATCTCTTCCATCTGATGACTGCCGATGCTGTACCCCAGATGAAGATCTGCGACGAGAGCAATTTTCAGATGTGCATCCTTTTTCGATGGAACCTCATATCGTGTCGTGTAAATATGGACTGCATGCACCATTCCGTAGATGCACATTCCCGTCACAAAAAGGATCGCGCCAAGCCGACCGCTTTCAATCCCATCGGAGAATACAGCCAAGTTTTCGTCAGTGCCGTATGCGCAAAAATGAAGCGCAGCAGCACCAGAATCGCGGTGAAGCCAAGAAAATACAGATACATGCCAAGCCAGCAGTTGCTGATGACCTTTAAAATCCGGTGAACGGGATCTCTTTTGATCAGAAAGCTCGTCAGCAGGGAAAGTGCAAAAAATGCATACAGCACCAAAATGACACCCAGCACGGCCGGATGGCGGAACAAAGGATGCACCTCCTTCATCCACCGCAGCAGCCAGTAGGCGGTAAATACATTTGCCAGTATGTAGACCGGCGCAAGAAATATTGCAAGCATACGTATGTTTCCTCTCTTTTTCGATTCAAATACAGGGCAGGAAAAAGCGTGCCGAACGAAACGTTTCCGGCACGCTTTTTTGCCAGGCATTCATCAGAGTTTTTTCTCTATGATATCAAACAGCTCACGTCTCCGCTTCCGCCAGCGCCAGCCATTTGCAAGTTTGTTGTAGAAATAGAACGAATCCACAAGCACCATGTTCAGGCGGCCGATCCGGTCTTTCGTCGTTCCGTTGTAATGTTCGCCGCCGCATTCGATCTGCGGGCACGTTTTTACGTAGGCGATCAGATCATCCTCACTTCTGATAGTATCTGGCAGCTCGGTATACGCTTTTCCGATGCAGTCCAGCCGGTGCGCATCGCTTCCGCCAAAGCCGGGCTTATTGAATTTCTCCGCCAGCCGTTTCGCTTTTGCGTTCGTCTCCGCGCTCTCACACGCATTGAAAATTTCAACAAAATCGAACTGCGGGAGAAGCTGGGCAATCCGCTGCTGATACTTTTTCTTCCGTTCATTCGTGCTGATCATGCTCATAAATTTTTCGCCGTACGGATGCGCCGGTCCTAAAATTCCGCCGTACGCATGGACGATCTTGACAAGGATCGATCCCGGCAGACCGCGCAGCTCCAGAATTTTTAATTTTACGCCGAACGGCATAATCACAAGAATGTGGCCGCAGTCGCACGTATCGTACTCAACACCTTTTAATACCACAAAATCCTGGTGTGCTCTTCCCTTGATGGCATTCTTCCACTCGCGGTATCCGTCATAGGAATCGTGGTCGGATACCAACATTCCTCCAAATCCTTTTCGTTTCAGTGTTCGGATGTACTCCTCAATCATGACTTTTCCATCCATCGAACCCTCTTTTGTGTGGCAGTGCATATCAAATTTCATGCAAAACGCCTCCTTTTATCTTCCATGTTCGAAAACCATTTCGTTTTTCCTATTTTTCTGGAATCGTTTCGGATGGTTCCGCCGCGTTTTTGGCGCGGCAGAATCGATAGTTTGTACCATCTAACTTTATTTTACCACTTTTTCCACAAAAGAAAAAGAAATTTCTTCTGAAGATCTGGTAAATTTTCCTTAAGGAATGGAGTTTTTAGACAATTCCTGTTCTTTGTCCCTGTTTTTACCGTGTTCTTTTTGCTATGATAAAAACAGCTTATTTTACTTGATCGGAGGAACACATTATGAATTCACAGGACATCACCCGCGCACTGATCGACACAACAGTTGCACGCGCGATGGTGGAGATGGACGCAGATCCGAAACGCAGCGTCCGCAAGCTCTGCGATCTTGGCCGCCAGTTTTCCCGCGGCCGCTTTCAGAATCAGATTTTTGCCATTTTTCAGGATCTTCTGCGCAACGATGAAAGCCCGTATTATCAGGCGATCGACTTTCTGCTGCGCAGCAACGATCCGGAAGCGCTTCGTCAGTTCGGCATCAACATCGGCTACAACAGTTTTACCTACGGTGCGCAGATTCTGCGCCAGAAGCAGAAAGAACTTTCCTTTGCTGTTCCCTGGGTTGTCAAGCTCCGTCTCGACAGCCGCATCCCGGACACTTACGATTCCTCGTTTTTTGCATCCGTGGTCAGAACCGGTCTGACATACGGCATCTACTCTTATCAGCTCCGCTCCATGGATCATCATGAGGATATGGAATCCTACCTTGCCGTCATCCAGTCGCATCCGGAATGCGCGTTTCTCTGGTTTCTTTCCAATACGCCGCTTACCGAAAAACAGCAGAAACTGCTTTTATCCTGCCCGAACCTGATGGTTTCTCTTCCAATTGATGCCCCCTCAACGGCTTCCATGGCAAAAGCCCTGCGCCATCAGAAAACGCTGTTCGGTATGCACAAAGTCTATCAGGATGCAGATGCTGCCGCTTATCTGCTCTCTTTTGACCACCTGTATTCCCAGATGGAACAGAGTGTCTTTTTCTTTCTGGTCGCAGATGATTCGTGCTCAAAAGAAAGTATCCGGGCTGTTTCCGATGTTGTTCAACAGTACCGCTTCACCCCCATACAGCCATTCTTCCCGATCGAAGTGCAGGAAGACTCCCGCAAAATTGAGCAGATTATCACCGCCCATCCGGCGTATCTGCTGCTTCTGCCGGATCACATGGCCCGCACACTCGATACGCCCACCGTTTCCTTTGAAGAGTTGTCTCTTCGGAATATATTTTACCGTGAACTGCTCGCAGATGCATAAAAGTACAGCCAAAGCGGAATTTTATTTCTTTGGTTCCGCTTTGGCTGCTATTTTTTCTGATGATCTATATATCACTTCTTTCAGTTCTTCGACAAACGTTTCCGGTTCCAGCTCGCTTTCCATGGAAAACCAGCGCAGAACTGCGGTCAGGAAGGCATCACAGAAGAACGTTACAAACAGTTTCTGATTCTGTACCTGAAAGAGATCCTGTACAAAAAACGCCATGACCGGCTCGAGCATCTCGTAAAAGTAATCCTTAAAACTGTTCTGCCCTTCGATCCTCAGGGCACTCTGGTAAAATGCTTTATTCTGATAGAAAATATTGCAGACCGCCACCAGCACATCCCATTCATTCTCAAAGTTCTTTCCGCCCATGTTTGTCAGAAAGTCCACATAAAAGATCCAGTTTACCAGATCGTATTTATCTTTAAAATGATAATAAAAGCTTTTCCGGTTCAGACCGCATTCCTCGCAGAGATCTGAAATACTGATTTTTGCAAAAGACTTGCGTACCATCAATTTTTTCATTGCATCTGCAAGCGCACTCTTTGTACTGTTGGAATCCGCCATCTCTTCTCTCCCTCTCTTTTTGACCGTTTGTGCTATTATTCTACACCATCTTTTTCCTTTATGCAAGAAAAGCGCACCAGGAAAAGGCTGTATTTCCTTTTTCTGGCACGCTTTTTGCAATCATGCTTCTTCCGTTTTTCCATCTGCCTCCAGTGTGAACCAGAATGCCACACCGTTGTCGTAATTCTGGCAGCCGCACTGCTGCTGGAAGGAATCCATAATGGCTTTTACGATGGAAAGGCCGATGCCGCTTCCGCCGTATTCCCTTGTTCTCGCTTTGTCCACCTTGAAGAATTTCACCCATACCTTGTCGAGATCCTCCTCCGGGATCGGGTCCCCGGTATTGAAAACGGTTGTCTTTACGACATTCCCTTCTTTTTTGCAGGTGATCTCAATCGTGTGGTCGTAGTCCAGATGGTTTAGGGCATTCGTCAGATAGTTGGTGATAACCTCCTCGACTTTGAATTCATCGCCCCAGACATAGAGCGGGTCGCCGCCGGTAAAGAGCACTTTTGCCTCTTTCTGGCGGATCAGGATGTCGGAGGACTGCAGCACGCCTCTGATCACGGCGTTCAGATCGAACCGTTCCATATTGACCTGATCCTCACCGAACTCGAGTTGGTTCAGGTTCAGGAGTTTTTTGACCATCTCGTTCATCTTTGCCGCCTCGTCGATGATGACATCACAGTAGAACTCGCGGCTTTCCTCATCGTCGTTGATGTTGTCTTTCAGGCCTTCCGCATAACCCTGAATCAGAGCGATCGGGGTTTTCAGCTCATGTGTGACATTTGAGAGGAACTCGCGGCGCATTTCATCAATCTGCGTTTTTTTGTCAATATCTTTCTGCAGCTCAACGTTCGCACTTTTCAGCTCGGAAATCGCCTGCTCAAGCTGTTCGGACATGACATTGAAGTTGTTTCCAAGCTCGCCGATCTCGTCTTTTCCGCCGCTCACGTAGCGGGCATCGAAGTCAAGGGCTGCCATTTTTTTCGAAATTTCGGTCAGCTCCTGCACCGGACGGACGATCTGGCGGGTGATGATCCAGATCACAATGGCACCGATGATGATGATCGGAATGCCGATAAAGAGGTAAAACTGGTTGGAAAGGCCGACCGCATCCGTGATGCTCTCCAGCGGGCATCTTGCAAAGTAGCAATTTCCATTGTCAAACCAGCCGATGATCTGCAGATACTCGGCATCGGCGTGGCTGTCGTAGAATTTCTGGATCTGATAGTTGTCTTTGCTGTCAACGACTTTGGTATTTGCCTGCTCGTTTCCGCTGATCAGGCCGAAGATCAGGGTCTGGAGGCTCTGGCGGTCGGTTGCGTTGGAATAGACGAAGCTGCTGAGCTCCGGTCCGGTGATAATGACTTTCAGGTTGTTGGTAGCGCAGAACTGCTCGAAGGTATCAGGGATATTGTCGCTGTCTCCGCCTGTCGCATTCAGTTTCTGAAAGCTCTCTGCCAGAATGTGTTCTTTATCCCGGATATAAAAGGACCCGAGAAAGAAGTAATTGATCAGGCCGATGATAAGCAGGGTAGCTGCCATGGTCGCAATAAAAGTGTAGGCAATTCGTTTTTTGACGGAGTGTTTTCTTCCCTTTTGTGGCATTTTCAAGTGAAACCGGTGCTTTTTCTCCGTCTGGTTTCCCATTGTCACACGGGAATCTTCTGCAGGCATCTCCACGGAAGTCTCATTTTGTTTTTCTGTTCCGTTCATGATTCGTCCGCCTCGAATTTATAGCCCATGCCCCAGATGGTCTTGATTAAATCGCCTTTGTCGCCCATTTTGCTGCGGAGTTTTTTGACGTGGGTGTCGATGGTGCGGGCGTCGCCGTAGTAGTCGTAGTTCCAGACGTTGTTCAGGATTTTTTCTCTGGAGAGGGCGATTCCCTGGTTTTCGAGGAAGTAGGTGAGGAGTTCGAATTCTTTATAGCTTAACTCCATTGGTTTTCCGTCGATGGATGCCATGTGGGCGGCTTTGTCGATGCGGATGCCGCCGGCTTCTAATACGTCGTCTTCGCCGGTTTTGCCGCTGCGGCGCAGGATGGCTTCGACGCGGGCGACGAGGATTTTCGGGGAGAATGGTTTTGAGATGTATTCGTCTACGCCGAGGTCAAAGCCGAGGAGTTCATCGCGTTCTTCGCTTTTGGCGGTGAGCATGATGATCGGGACTTTGGAGTTCTGGCGGATTTCGCGGCAGACCTGCCAGCCATCCATTTTGGGCATCATGACGTCGAGGATGATGAGGGCGATGTCTTTCTGGGCGTAGAAGGTGTCTACGGCCTGTTCGCCGTCACCGGCTTCGATGACGTCGTATCCGGCTTTTACTAAGAAATCTTTGACGAGTTTGCGCATGCGGCTTTCGTCGTCTACTACTAGGATTTTTAATTTTTCCATGAGTTTTGTCTCCTTTATATGACGGACGGAAAACGCCCGGCTGCCCGCCCGCTCGTGCTTTTTCCTGATCTCGTTGTGTTTTTACTTCTGATATTTTTACCATTTTACTTTAACATGGGTTTATGTTTTTTTTGTGAAATAGGATGAGTTTATTTTAACATATAGGAAGGGAGTTGGGAACTTCTATTTTTGTGTTGATTAAATTTGAGTATAAAAAAAGATCTCCTGAGGTTGGCAGGAGATCTTTTTTCATACGGGTTATTCTTCTTCGTCGAGATAGTATCTGCCGTAGGCGTCGGCTGCTTTGATGGCGGCGAAGACGGTCTCCGGGGTTACTTCGAATGGCATGTTGTGGAGGGTGTCGTTCTCTGCGCATGCGGTTTTGGCTACTTCCATGAGCTGGTCGTCGGTTACGTTTCCGGCACCGAGTTCAGCCAAGGTGACTGGGAGACCGACTTCGATGCACCATAAGATGATGTCTTCGAGTTCATCGAGCGGTACGTTTTCCAGGACGAGCTGAGTCAGGGTTCCGAAGGCTACTTTTTCACCGTGGTACATGTGATGGCACTCTTCGAGTACGGTGAAGCCGTTGTGGATGGCGTGGGCTCCTGCGAGGCCTGCGCTTTCAAAACCGATTCCGGAAAGGAGGGTGTTGGCCTCGATGACTTTCTCGACTGCCGGGGTGCATACGCCGGCTTCAAGAGCGATTTTGGCTTTTACGCCTTCTTCCATCAGAGTGTCAAAGCAGAGTTTCGCGAGTGCCATCGCTGCCTCGGTTGTTTTTCCACCGGCGCAGGAAGTAGCTCCGCTTCTCTGGCAGGCTCTTGCTTCAAAATAGGTGGCAAGTGCATCACCCATTCCGGCTACGGTCAGGCGGACTGGAGATTTTACGATGATGTCGGTATCCATCAGAACCAGGTTCGGGTTTGCCGGAAGGAAGAGGTATTTCTCGAATACACCCTCTTCTGTGTATACAACAGACAGTGCGCTGCACGGTGCATCGGTCGATGCAATGGTCGGGCAGATGAATACTGGTGTTTCTGCGTAGTAGGCAACTGCTTTTGCGGTATCAAAAATTTTGCCTCCGCCGACACCGATAACCAGATCACAGCCTTTTTCTTTCACGATAGCAACCAGACGGTTGATCTCACTCTCACAGCACTCGCCGTTGAAATAATCAAAAACAACGTCGCAGTCGCTTCCCGCAAAGCTTTCTTCGATCATTGCTCCGATCCGTCTGTAGCCTCCCTGGCTGATCAGAACCAGTGCTTTCTTTCCGCATTTTGCCGCATATGTTCCGATGTTTTTCATTTCCCCTGCGCCCTGTAAATATTTAGAAGGCTAATTAAAATTTTTGCCATTTCTCTTACGCTCCTTTTTTGTTTTTTGAACGTCAGCCTCCGCTTCTGGCGTTTTCTGCGAAAAATGAGTTTACCGCAGAACTTGTCTTTATTATAATAACTGCGCTGTAAAATTGCAAGAATATTTCCATCCAAAATGAACCCCGGAAGTTCACATATTTCCCCGGGATTTTTCGGTTTATTCTGCCTGATCGTAAATGATTTTGCAACGCAGCAGTCCTGTGCGTCGTTTGGGTAGGTATACGGTGCAAACAGATAGACAACTGTCGGGGCATCGTAAAAAGCATTCTGGATTGTGCTGTCATCAGCGATGCTGTCGGCTTCGAGAATTTTGTCCAGTTCTTCCTTTTTGATCTTCTCCGGCTGGTAAAACGGGTGGAACGTCTGGCTTTGATTAAAGTAACCGCCCCTCTGATACGTTTTCACGTAAATTGGCTAAGGGTTGGCTGTGTTGACGATCGCATCGGCATGAACTTTTGTGATGTCGTTTCGGATGATTTTAAATGGCATGGGGATCACCTTCTTTCGTGGGATTTATAGCTGTTTTAATTTATAAGTTGCAAACAGCGTATAATGGTATATTTACCATCCGCTCCTGCTCTTTATACTTCAATGTTGAAAATCGAACTGCTTCTTCCGGCTGGAATTTTTCGCAATATGTTTTAAGACTATGGGATCGAATGTTCTGTTCCGCCTTTACTTCAATCGGCACAATACTCTTTGCCTTCTGAATCAGAAAATCCTGCTCGAAAGTTGCTTTTTCATTTCCATAATAATATGGCGTATAAGGGGTATCTGAAATCAACTGCTGCAGAACGTACTGTTCTGTAAGCGCGCCTTTAAATTCAACAAAAATATCGTTACCCTCCAATATGGATTCTGCTGGCAGTTCACTCATTGCTCCGAGCAGTCCTACATCCAGTACGAATAATTTATATGCATTCATATTTTTATACGCCTTCAGCGGCATATGAGGCTCATTTACCCGGTTGACTTTATATACTAATCCACAATCCAGAAGCCACTGAATTGCTATTTCAAATTCGCTGCTTCTGGCTCCTTTCTTTATCTGTCCAAAGAAAAATTTTTTATTCTCCTTCGCCAGCTGCATCGGAATAGAATCCCATACCATTCGTATTCTTGGGAGAACTTTTGCTTCAATATGCTTTCCAAAATCACCCTCATACTGCCGTACAATATCACTCTGTATCTGTCGTACTTCTGCATAATCTTTATTCAAGCGAAATGCATCTACAACTGCTGGCATGCCGCCTGTATAATAATAATTTTTCAGCCAGAACAAATATTTATCCGCAAAATTGTCAATTAAATTGTAATCCTTTGTTTCCAATGCACTTTCCAGCCCTTCTTCGTCCATAGCGCACAGGAATTCTCTAAAATTGAATGGATATAAATCCAGTAAATCTACTTTTCCCACCGGATAGGATATTCCCTCATGAAGCGCCACGCCAAGAAGTGAACCTGCTGCTATTACATGATATTCCGGTGCTTCTTCGCAAAAATATTTCAAAGATTCCAACGCTTTCGGTGCATTTTGAATTTCATCCAGAACAATCAATGTATTCTCTGGGGTGATCGTTACGCCTGATTCAATATTGAGGTTCATAATAATACGTTTTATATCGAAATCCGTATCGAAAACCGCCTGCATTCTCTGATTATTGTAAAAAGAAATGTAGGCGGTTTTTTCATAATATGTCTTACCAAATTCTTTCATTAACCACGTTTTACCAACCTGCCGGGCTCCCATTAAAATCAGTGGTTTTCTGTTACTTTTTTTCTTCCAGTCTAATAGTTTATCCATTGCAAATCGACGCATGCTGATCTTCCTCCATTTCTCTTTTTTATTATTTCACATTTTTCCCTGGTTATTCTTACTCTAATTTAACATTTTTCCCGACCTAATTCAATATAAAATTAACATTTTTCCCAACTTCACCGGAACAGAATCTGCTGTGAAACCTTCTCTTAAGACAAACATAATCTCTCCACGGAAAAATACGACGGCCAGCCACCGTCGTATTTTTCGTTATCAAATATTTTTATTTTTCTTCTCTGATCAGTCTGAGTCCGTCTTTTTCCAGCAGATACTCCTTCCCGCACACCTCTCCGATATACTTTCTGTCATGCGAAATGCTGATGATGGCGCCTGGAAATTCGCGGAGCATTTTTCTTATGACCGGTCCCGATAAGGGTGAAAAGTTTCGGGTTGGTTCATCCAGAATCAGCACATTGGCATTGCCAAGGCTCATTTTCAGAAGCAATACTTTTGCCTTCTGGCCGCCGGACAGTTCGCGGATGGGGTGATCCATCTCGTCTGCCGTGTACTTCAGCGATCCGAGATACGTCCGAATCTTCGTCCTCTCACTCTTCTCCCCGGTGGAATCCAGAAAATCGACCGGCGTCATGGAAAGATCCAGCTGATCCTCGTAGTTCTGCGGCATGTAATCTACGCGGAGATCCTCCCGTTCTTTCAGCTCTGCCGCAATCTTTTTCAGCAGTGTTGTCTTGCCTGCCCCGTTCGGGCCGACAATGCATATTTTTTCCGGTCCTCTTATCTTTAAGGTGATATTTTCCGCCAGAACCCGCTCCCCATCCGGCGTTTCCAGTTTCGGAAGCTGATATTCGATGACCGTTTTCCCGGCGGGCATGACTGCCTCTGCTCCTCCAGCTGGAAATAAATCGCTTCCTCCTGCTCCGGCATTTCTGTCATGCGGGCATCTTCTTTTTCAAATCTGCGGTTCATCGCCTTTACGGTATGCATTTTGTCCTTCAGATTTTTCGCCACGGACGGTGCCTGACGGGAACAGTTGTTCAAGGCGTTCTCCACGCTCTGGTATACCTTTCGGTATTTCTCATCGCGCAGCGCTTTCTCTCTCCTGTCACTCTGCGCCTTCTGTTCCTGGCGCTCGAAATTCTGCAGGCGCTCCTCTACATACGTCCGATAGGGAAGTTTCGCAACCGTGTATCTCGATTTTGTCTTCCGCACAATCTGTTCAATATGAATGACCATATTTGCCGTGTTTTCAATCAGCGTTTCATCGTGCGAAATAAAAACAACAATATGCTCCCATTCGCGGATCAGTTTCTCCAGAAGTTCCAGTGTCGCAAGATCAATATCATTTGACGGCTCATCCAGCAGAAGGACCGTGACATCCTCCATGAGAAGACGCATCATCTGCGCTTTCACCTTCTCGCCGCCGGAAAGCTCACTCATCTGCTGATCCCGATAGAAAAACTCTTCCGTCAGACCAAATTTTCTTGCCAGCACCGCCAGATCCTTCGGTGTCTGATCCCAGAACTTTTCTTTTTCATAGAAATACTCATACACCGTCTTCGTTTTCTCCGCCTCCGGAAGTTCCTGCGGCAGATATCCAAGCCGCTCCTTTCCGATGATGCGCTCGCCTGTGGATTCGATGTAATCTTCCGTCAGTGCGGGATCGTACATCCACTTCAGCAGCGTCGATTTTCCGTTTCCCTCCTCTCCAATGATAACGGCCTTATCACCGTCATTCAGTACAAGCTGAAAATCTTCGAGAATCACCCGCAGATCTTTTTTATGTGTCAGTGTTAATTTTTTTATCTGCATCATACAGAAGTCCCCTTTGCTCCGGCAGCCTCTTTTCTGCTTTTTTACGCAAAACGAGCCTGCCCTGCGTACGCAAAACAGACCCGCAAAAAAATATCCCTGTTCTATTCTCATAAAAAAGGGAAATGATTCAGCGATTCTCGTCTTTAAGCGTACACGAAAAACAGGCCTGTTTTCCAGGCTGTCCGTTCTTTGTGTTTTTCTTAAAGTCGATTATCGCAGAAACATTCCCTCACCTTTACACCAATGATGCTCTTTCTTTTTATTTTCTGTTCCCTATTATAGGACAACTTACAGATAAATGCAATCCGTTTTTTTACAAATTGAGAAGTTCCTCTGCCAGCGCCTGTGCATGCTCCAGATACCAGCCGTCTTCGTCCTCTTCTGCTTCCACAAACTCGATATACTCATTCAGCGTGGCCAGCTTCACATCCAGATTGAACTGTTCGCGTGAAATCTTTGTCTTTAACGCTTCATACATCCGATCCAGAAACAGCTCTTTCTGTGCATCGTTCATGTAGAACGGGAAAGTACTCCGTGTCTCGGTCGCATGTGCCAGGAATCTTGCAATGTCCAGAGAATACGGCATCATTCCACCAAATCCCCAGTCAATCATGACAACATTTTCGCCGTCATAGATCACATTCCACTGCAGGAAATCACCGTTTGACATCGTACATGGACAGGTCAGCTGGCGGTCCAGGAACATCTGATACGCTTTCCGCAGAATTGGATCATCCGCTACGGACGATGCTCGGCGCAGAACGCGTTTCCAGTATTCGACAAATCTCTGCTCCACTTCATTTTCCGGCGCTTTGTCCATCGACGGTGTCCAGAAATACGACTGAATTTTACTTAAGGTTTCTGCCGCTTTTTCTGTTGTCTCGTCCGTCATATCCCGCATGTCGTTTCCTTCTACATACTTCATGCAGATCCAGTCCGCATCCTCTGCCTGCCGCATGCCGACATACTGCGGTACGTGAAACTCTCCTTTTGACAGATACTGCGCATAAATCTGCGCTTCTTTGCTGCCGGTTTTCTTCAGTGTATATTTTCCTGCATCTGTCTCGATCACATACACATCGTACTCCCGCACTTCATCTTCCGCCTCGCCCCACTGCTCGCAGATGCGGGAAACTGCTTTTACCGGTTCTCCGATGATTTCAAATGCCATTGTTTTGATTTCATCTGAATCTACTGATTTCTGAAAATTTCCTAACTCCATCTCTTTTGTCAAATCCTTCTCTTTTTCACATTATTCTACTACTATATCACATCTGTGACACTTTTGTCATTCTATCTTTCTGGCTTTTAAAAGCTTTGGAAAGTTTTTTCACAAAAAAGCAGGCGCACCAGACATTGCCGTCTGATGCGCCCGTATCTGTCAATTTTATGATCCAATCGAGTATTCCATCGATGCCACGCTTAAGATAACGGTTGCGCTTTCATCCCCTTCCGTAAAAGCCGTCAGCTGCAGAACCGTATCCTGCTCCCCCTGCCACTGATAAATCTGATTTCCGAGTCCAGTTGCAATTCCTCCGCCGTATAAAGAATTCAGTTCGTCTACTTCTTTCTGAATCCATGTATTGGCATCCTGTTCGATGTCAAAAGTAAAGGAAACCTGACTCAGCTGACCGTCCGAAAATTCCAGATCCATGTTAGATTCTGCATTTTCCAGGGAAAATTTTTCTTTGCTCTCGTATGTCTTTGTGCTGCTCTCATCACCCTGTCCCAGATCTTTTTCATCAAACTTCAGGAAGCTCTGTTTGAAAAGCTGTTCCGAATCCGTTCCCCATTCAAAATCCGCATACTGGAAAACCTGCTCCTCTGTACAGAGTTCCTTTAAATCCAGATCTCTGCTCTGTGATCCTCCTGCAGATGCGCAGCCCGCCAGCAAAAACAAAGGTAATAAAAAGATTGTCTGTCTTATCTTCATAAACTTCCCCCCTTCTGTTTCCTGATTTTTTAATTAATACTGAATATTCTATCGTTTCTTTATTTTTTCTGTAAATTTATGGTATCATACTTTATTCTGCTGCGCAATACTTTTATCATGTTTCTATTTGCATCAAAGGAATGGCCGCCTCATGATATGCATAGAAAAAGACCGGTAACCCGATCTTTTTCCATACACCTTTTATCCAATTACACTCGTGCCAAATGGCATAAACGAAAGCCTTGCCATCTTGAAAAACTGCCGTCCAAACGGGATTCCAACAATCGTAATACACCAGATGTATCCTGCAAAAATCCATGCAAGTCCGCCGAACATGCCTCCAAATATAAACCACAGAATATTTCCCAAAGTTCTCATATCCGCATCTCCCCTGACGCCATTCCAGACACCACCAGCTATCCATTATTTTGTGAACAGTTTGCCGCATCGATCGCCAGCACCAGTAATAATGCCGGAATTTCATTGCTCGGATTATCATATTCGATGACATACATGTCACCCCAGCTCAGAAGTTTTTTATGTACGTGGACGACTGCACTGCAGGCTTCATATACATCGTAATCCCATCCCATGAAGTCACCTTCTGCACGCCATCCCATGAAATCTACATCGTATTTGGGGCGGAACAGTGCAAAACGTTTTTCGATATGTCCCATTAACTGCCCGTTCCATTCAATTTCGAAAGTCGGAAGAAAGCAAAATAATTTCTGTTTGATAAACCCAATTTCATTATGCGCCGCATCGTACACATGCAGACGGTGTCCCAGCGAGATAAATTCATTTTTCACAAAATACTTTTGGTTCCCCTGCTCGTCATAGATATCATACGTGTCTGACCAGGAAAATACACGTTGTTTGATTAGTAACTGCATATCTGCTCCCCTTTTCATTTTTCTATCAGATAATCAACTTTTTTATGGAAAATTTTTCCTTTTCCCCTTAATTTTCGACCGCGATTTTGACCCCATTTTTTTCGGTCTGAAACAGTCTATAGCAAAACCTCCATATATCGCAGCACCTTTGGCTTCACACGAAGCTGATCTGCGTACTGCATCAGTCTGTGAATGTTCTTATCCTTGGATGCTGCATAGCGTTTCATAGCTTCTCCGACAATCTGTATATCACTGCCGCTGCCGCGCAGGATGTCACACAGCGTCCGTTCCAAATTGTAAACACGAATTGGATTGCCGGATGGGGATTTCATTTCAATTCTGCCAAGTTCATAGTTCTCCGGCACAACGCGCTTGACAATTAGATTTTCCCGTTTCAAGGATGAAGCATTGTAGCCTTTGGGAAAGGTCATCGTATATTTTGCCGGGGTACGATCCGAATAGCCCCGCAGATACAAAGCAGTATCGTGCGAATAAATTCCGCGCCCATACTTTCGCTGTAAAAGGTAGAAATCATCCTCCCATACGTCGCTCCACACATACAGGCCACGCCCGAAGCGGTATATCTCGCCGCTCTTGACAAACTTCTGTAAAACGCTGCGGTGCAGTCCGGCTTCTGTTACTTGCGCTGCGGTAATCGTACCGTCCTCTGACGCTTCTCGCAGTTCTTCGATTTTCTCCTTAACATTCATGTTTCTCACCCCTCTTTGACAATCACACATTATATTATATTGAAATAATGTGTGATTGTCAACTGTAAAGCGACGAACACACATTAAATTACGCAAAAATAATGTGTGATTGTCAGATACCAGGGAATTTCTAACATGTACTTAAGTAAAAAACAAAGAACGGCATAGCCGTTAAGCTATATCGTTCCTTGTTTCCATATTTTTTAAATTACCACCGCATTACTGGCGTTTTTTCTGCGGACGGTTTCTTCCAGCACACCGAAAAATCCTGCCACCAGCGCCATTAAAATGCCGGTCAAGGTCGCATCTCCTGTTTCTAGGCTTCCGGCTTTGGTGATAGTCGTACATTTTTCATTGTCATTCACAATGTTTCCAGTTCTTACGATTAGGACCGTAGTTCTTATGAAGCGGTTATGGCATAATCAATATATAGAAGCAAATGCAATTGATAAGTTACGGAATATATTGGGCTACAATGCGAAAGGTATCATGACGCATTATTCGGATGACAATGTGTTTTAAAGCCTGTATAAATCGGCACATGCATAGAACATAATGAAACAGCCTCACCCCTGAAAGTCCCGGTAGTGAGGCTGTATTCTTTTCCTTAATCTTTTTCTGTTAATTTCACCCGTTCTCCATTTGTCAGTTCTGATGTGCTTACGACCATCGGTTCGTCTACTTCTGATAAAAGTACCACGAAATCTGAATTTCTATTTGGAAAACATGTCACAGCTTTTTCTTCCAGAATATTTTCATACCCCCAGGCTCCCTTCTGACGCTTAATATAATAGACACACGTTTTTCCAAAGTCTCCTTCATGAATCGCCTGCCGTGTGATCACTTTTGGAAAAACATCTTCAGAAGTGATTTCGATTTTTCCCTCAACGTTTTCACCAATCGAATGTTTTTCATACAGATCTACCGTAAGCTCATACAAATCATCCTTTCGAATGACAGAACACACTTTTCCAACCAGAAGATCTCTGCCCTCCTGCAGCAAAGATTCCGGAACGTTATCATACATGCTGATATAGCCAATTGCCTGATCAGCTGCGCTTACTTCCAAATCAACTGGAAATTCATACTCAATGCTGCCTTCCTGTGCCTCCTCTGTCCAGACGGAAGGAAGCGTTTTGTTCTCTTCTTTGACCGACCAAAACGTTGCGGCAGTTAAAAACAGAAACCACAGAGCGATTAACCCTATACTTATTTTTTTGAACTTCATCGTACTTTCTTCCCCTCTACGCTTTCACACCGGACATACTGATTCCCTGTATCAAATAGTCCTGTCCCATTAAGAATATCAATAAAACTGGTACTGCGTAAAAAACGGACGCTGCATAAAAGATATCCGGCTGTTCCTCTAAAATCTGGCAAAGATACACGGATAACGGCTGCTGATATGGCTCTCTCAAAAAAATGACCGCCTGGTCTACAATATTCCAATTGTCAATAAAAATCAGGATTAATGCAGCAGCAATGGCTGAACTCAAATTAGGCTTTACAATGGAACGATAAATTCTGTATTCGCTGGCTCCGTCCAGTCTGGCTGCTTCTAACGTTTCCTGCGGAAAATCCTGTATCTGCTGACGAATCAGAAATACCCCCAATGGCTGAAACATTGCCGGAAGAATAATTGCCAAGGACGAATTTTGAATGCCCAGCCAATTCGCCACTAAATAATTTGGCACTAAAGTCAGCTGCAGCGGCATAAGCATGACAATCATGTAAAGATAGAACAAAATCTCCTTGTATTTCCACCTGCATTGCCAAAAGCCGTATGCGGCAAGCGGTGCAAGCAAAAGCTGTCCAATCAAAACCGGAATAGTAATAATCAGGGAATTCCACATCATCCGCAAATACAAAGGTCTCTTAAAGAGCAATATAAGATACTCTTCTGGAACTTGTACCGACTTTCCAGCCACAAACAACAACGGAATGACTGCCAAAATGACAGCTCCCATGCAGATCAGCTTTTCGAAAAAATTCGAATATCTCTTTTTCATAAAATCACCCACAAAAGATCTTTACAAATAATCCAGATTCTTCCTCTGGACCCGATAAATGATGCCCAGAAAGATTCCCAGTATGAGAAACATACACCATGCTGCAGCAGACAATTTCTGCATATTAAGTGACAAAAACTGGTTATTCATATAGTGCTGCAGCATATAAACATACGGTGATGGATAGGCCCCATACAGCATATAGATCTCTTTAAAAACCTTAAAAG
This sequence comes from Blautia sp. AM47-4, assembly GCF_003479865.1. Classification (NCBI taxonomy): domain Bacteria; kingdom Bacillati; phylum Bacillota; class Clostridia; order Lachnospirales; family Lachnospiraceae; genus Blautia; species Blautia sp. AM47-4. Next base: position 139,528 of record NZ_QUHY01000006.1, on the reverse strand, counting down.
AATTCACGATCGACATCAACAGCACAACTAACGTCGTTGGTTTTAATAAGATCCATGTAATATATTGGAATTCCTGCCGCCCTGTAGCTCCATCCAGCTGGCACTGCTCATGATAGATCTGCGGAATCCAGTTTATCCCGGACCAGAAAAGGACAATCGAAAAACTGATATTTTTCCACAGATACATCAGGATAATAATCAAAATGGCCCATCTGGAATTCTCAATATCGAACATGTTTTTTCCAAAAAGCTGTAAAAACCCATCCAGAAAACCATTTCTCTCAAACAAATATTTCCAGAAAGCAATCACCGTTCCAGATGGAACGATTAATGGGATCAGGAGCAGGATAAGAAGAATTCGACCTCTCCTCTGCTTTTTCAAAACCAGTACCAGAAGCAAAGCAATCGCCATTCCCAGCGGTATTGCAATCCCGCAAAAAATTCCGGTATTACGGAGTGCTGAAAGGAATAACTCATTTTCGAATAACAGTTTAAAGTTTTTAAGACCCACCCATTCCTTGTTCATCATGTTGTCAATCACTGCAAAATACAAGGACAGAAGAAACGGCACGATGTAAAAAGCCATGATCCCGATAAAACTTGGAAGGATAAAACACATATAAATAAAATTTCGTTTTTTCATTTCATATACCTGATTCCATGGATTAAGGACAGCTTCTACTCATTAACATAAAGCTCTGCTCTTTGCTGGAAAAGCTTCGCACATTCCTCTGGGGTGATTTTCTGCTCCATACATTCGTTTCGAATTTCAGTCAAAATACTGTCTAACTGTAAATCCCGAAAAGCTTTTGCAGAAACTTTTTCATTGTATGCTTCCCATTTTTCTGCTGTGTCGTCATCATTTTCCAATTGATACGCAACAAGCTGCCGTGTGTTTTCTTTGTTCAGCATACTGCCATAGGTAAAGAAATTTCTGTAGTAAGAATCACTGTTTGCATCTTCGAACTCAAATTGTTTCTGACCAATGCAGAATTTGATAAATTCCCATGCAAGCGCTTTATCTTTGCAGCCTGAACTCATGGAAAAGTCCTCACCAATTCTCCAGAAAGGAATTTTTCCATCCGTTGATTTCAACAGGATCGGTTTTGTTGCCGTATCGGTTTCTTCAAACATTCCGCTCGTAGAACCTTCGAGTAAATTTGTAAATGTATTCAGCAGGACACTCTTTCCGGAAAAGCTTTTAATATCCGTAAATGCATGGGTCGCATAGGATGGTTGATATTGATACAGTTCCTGCATTTTTCTCAGAAAATCCACATAATTTTCTGAATCAAAATTTACTTCTTCCTTCTTCAAATAAGCTCTGTCCTCTGTCATCGGCAGAAACACGTAAATATTGTTTTGTACATCAATCGTAAAATCATCATCTGCAATTGGCTTGGCCTGCTGATATAACTCATATAAATCATTGATATCCATTTCGTCCGGGACTTCATAATTCAGTTCATCCGTTATGTTTCTATTCAACCGAAGCATAACATAATAAAAACCTTCCGGAATTTGATACAGTTTTCCATCGACTTCTGCTGCTCGCAGGATATTATCGTAATAATCATCTCTGTTAAAATTAGGATCTGCATCAATATACTGATTTAAGTCCTCGAAATAGCCGCTGCCTTTCGTCTTAATTTCCGATGGTAAATACGTTGCATCATAAATATCCGCCCGTTGATCCGATGCAAGTTCTGTAAGCAAGGTATTTAAGCCTTCATTATACTGTTCATCCGTAACATCATTGTCAAAAACAACCTTTGTTTCAATTTTTACGCCTGGATGCTCCTTCATAAATAAATCAATCATATGCTGGGTCTGCGGCTCAATAAATAAGGTTCCATATGTAAGCGTTCCTTCCAAATCAGCTCCCTCTTCATAGACAGAAATATCATTTCTCACATCTTTTTCATCTTGGGACCCACTTTGTGTGCTTCCACAGGCGCCAATCGCTGCTGCACATAGCATTCCAATTACCACGCAGGATACCTTTTTACCATATTTTCCGAGTTTTTTCATAGGCACTTTTCCTTTCAATTTTTCTCACCGCTTATATTTCTATATTTTATTATATACCCTCCGTTTCATTTGACAATATGCTTATTTTTACTATATTTTCAGAATTATTTTTATTAGTTTTGCACATAAAAATGCCCTGACACTTTTTCCTTTTTGAAAAATAGCATCCGGGCATATCTCCTAATATTATCAAATCACTTTATTTCACTCTCTGATAATTTTATCTTCTAAACTCTTTTCCTTCTTTCTCCTGTATCATCCCTAACATTTTTTCAAAAGACTGTTCAAATCCCTCAGTATCCGCCTTTTTTCGCTTCTTTGTCCTTCTGACACGATGATGCGGGTATTTTTTCACTTCGTTGTTTAAATAACGCTCCATGAGCATCTAATCGATATTCTTATTCGTGTACCATTTACCAGAATGATGAATCGCATAAGAACCTCTTCCCAACGCTATCGCCGTCACACCATAATCCTGCGATACGACAATATCGCCTTTATGACAGACACGGATCAGTTCATAATCCACAGCATCTGCTCCATCACCAACCACGACTATTTCGCTATAATCCGATATCAAATATCAAATCATGATTGGTATCGCACAACAGTGTTACCGGAACACAATGCTCTTTTGCAATTTTCTCAACCGTCTCAATTACCGGACAGGCATCTGCATCGACCAATATTTGCATTCTTCTGTTTCTCCTACTTTATGATTACCCAATTCGATTTTCTGTTTGTTCCATTTTGTACCAACACACCATTTTGCTGTAAAGAAACAAATATTCGTGAAACAGTTCTTTTGGACACACCGATCTGTTCCGCATAATACGCCTGGGTTGCAAATGGGTTCTTTTCTATAGCCTGTAACAGTTTTTCTATCTGAACCTGTTCCTTCGTTCGTGATATTTTAACGCCATCAATGCCATTTTTTATATCATTAACGCCATTTTTTGTTTTCTTGGCGTTGATTCTGGCGTTATTTGTATCGTTTTGTCCTCGATAGATATTGATACGCAAGTCAACTTCTCCACCAATAAACTCCGGTTCCTGTAGTCCAGCAGATTTTACCTTGTCTATAATTCTCGGAATCCCGCTTCCCCAATGTTCAATCAGATTCATATACGAAAAGGCATGTGCAAGGGCTTCATTCCTGATTTTGGAATAGCCTTCTTTCATACGCTCCAACGTTTGTCCCATCGGCAATTTCCCCGGCGATGTGATTTCCAGTCGGTTGTCATACACCGCAATCTGTATTGTACCATGATCCAGATAGCTGCGATGCACCACCGCGTTGATAATCAGCTCACGAATTGCATCCGGCGGGATTTCATAAATATCCTGACGGTAAATGCCGACAAGCGTAGCTCCCAGATGAATATTTCGCAGAACAAACTGAAATGCTTCCTCTATTTGTTCCCACAAAGGACCCGTATATTCCCTTCGATCAACAAAAACCGCTTTCGTTGTTCCCTTAAACACACCGCACTGAATGGCAACATGAAGCCCTCCACAGCCCGTTAAGATAGCATAAGCGTTAGAAGGGTAGTCTTTTCCATCACGTTCAATCAAAATACCCCAGGACCGAAGCTGCTGCTTTCCAACGTCTTTTACCGATGCTTTCTGCTCCTCATTATGGGCATTTTTGACTGCCTGCTCCTTCATCGCTTTACAAAGCGTATCAATTTCTTCTTCTGTAACACTCAGTCCAGTACATAACGCCTGATCAAAATAACGATTGCTTCCCTCAAGCATCAGCTCTTTGATCATATACTCGTCAGCAAGCCGGGTTGTTCCAGCAACACGGACATATACGCCTCTCTCTCGTCCAAGCGCTTTAATGTAATATGGCCGCTGTCTGCCTTCAGAAATTTCTGCCACAATAACCGTCTTGCCATCAACTGTCTGCAGCGTAATATCTGGAATAATTGCCGGTTCACAGCTATCCGAGACGGCATTGGCAATCGCATCCATCTTTTTGAATACATCTTCCTTGTCAAAGCCAACCACTTCTCGGGTTTTGTCCGCAATTCCAAAAATAATTTTTCCTCCGGTTCCATTTGCAAAGGCAACCACAGACTTCATATATTTGATGCTCTTTTCCGGCAGGTTCTCTTTGAATTCTACGTTTTTGGATTCTCCTGCAAGAATTTCTTCTATGGTCATAAATACACCTCGCTATCCGTGTTTATTTTAATAAATCAATGCTTAAAGTTCTCTTTATATCTGTTACCTTAACATATAATTCTCATTCAAGCAATGCAGTACTTTTAAAAATCGTAATTCATTTTTTCAAGTCTGTCAATTCTATTATTTTCCTTTTCTCGCGCATGATCAGATTCAATCATAGGGCGAAAAGTACAGAATCTATTAGTCCCTTACCAACTCAAAACATCCTTAAGCATTTGTTTTACCGCTTCAAAAGTTAACCTGCTGGATATTTTTTTATATTGTGAACAGAAATCTTTGTTATAAGGAGCCACCGTTTTTAAATAGTGCATATGCACTATTTTCTTACCGAGATGACGATCTTGATGAGGATGAATTTGAAGAAGGCTTTTACATTGACTTCTTTTAATCTATCGTCTGTTTGCCATGCCCGCCTTTGTGCGGGCTCTTTTTATCAAGAGTTCGACGGAAGTCGAACTTTCCTATTGTACAAAAAAGCAGGCACATCAAGTATCTCTACTTCATGTGCCTGCAGCACTTTGAAACGGTCTCTTTTACGTTCTTAACAGTGCGAATAAAGATAAAGTTTGACAAAATTTCGAATTTTTCCTTTCTTTTTTGACCAAAATTCATGCGGTTTTAAACGGTCTGAAACGGTCTAAAGCGGCATTTTTGCCCTGTTTTTTCCATCAAAATGTACAAAAAAACCGCTAAAACACTGGATTTTAGCGGTTTTTCAGGTATGGACCTGAGGGGAATCGAACCCCTGTCCGAAAGCCTATTCATTCAGGCATCTCCCATTACAGTCATTCTATTAAAGGTTCCCCCATCGGCACGCCGGATGACAGGCTTGCCGCTTCGGTAGCTTCATAAAATCTTCCATCTCCGCAAAGCTTTGGAAACGAAGTGCTCCGCATCTGTTTGATGCCAGGAGAATAGCCGCGGAAAACTATTCAGCTGACAACGCCGCACTTAGGCAGCGTACGCTACGTAATTATCGTCTGCGTTTAAATTTAGGTTCCAGGTTGATGACGCGGTCCCGGAGTCCACGAATGGCTTCCCAAACTTCAAAACCCCCGTCGAAACCAGTACAAGCCCGTGCTGGTTCTACAGACGCTTTTCTTTGATACGGGGACGCAAACAGATCGTCCCGGTGCAGTGAAAACTCTCTTTCAACTGCCGTATATTGTATTATAGTCTTTCCCCATACTTTTTGTCAAGGATTTTTAATACAGATTTTTAACTTTGAAATCTCTCTCCGCCTCACGTCTCTGATCCTTCTTTGCGATATCCTGCCGTTTATCATACAGTTTTTTACCGCGCGCCAGACCGATCTCGACTTTTACGAGGCTGCCTTTAAAATACACCTGCAGCGGAACGAGCGTGTAGCCTTTTTCCTTGATCTGCGCCTCAAGTTTGCGGATCTCATAGTCGTGCAGCAGCAGTTTCCGGATGCGCAGCGGGTCTTTATTGAATATGTTGCCCTTCTCGTACGGACTGATGTGCATGCCGTAGATGAATACCTCATCACGCTCAATGCGGATGAAGGACTCCTTGATGCTGCATTTTCCCATGCGGAGGGATTTTACCTCGGTACCGGCAAGGGAGATGCCGGCCTCGTATTTATCCTCGATAAAATAGTCATGATATGCCTTTTTATTGTTGGCAATCATTCGATTTCCTTTTTGTTTTGCCATAGCTTTTTCCTCCAGGGATTTATTCTGTCTCGGTTTCTTTTTCTACATACGTAAAATCGATTGTCCGGTTGGCAGGCTCGGCGTTTCGTACACGGACACGCACCGGCTCACCAAGGCGGAATACTCTTCCGTGCTGCTCTCCGACCAGACGGTAATTTTCTTCATCAAAATTATAATAATCGTCTTTCAGTGTCATGATGTGAACGAGTCCCTCAACGGTATTTGGCAACTCCACATAGAAGCCCCATCCGGTCACGCCGGAAATGACGCCGTCGTACTCTTCGCCGACATGCTCCAGCATATATTCGGCTTTCTTCAGTTTCACAGCCTCTCTTTCTGCCTCTGCAGCACGCTGCTCCATCGCACTCGACTGCTCCGCCACATGCTGCAAAATGGACGAATATTTGCCGATTCTGCCGCCCTTGTCGAGACGTCCCCGCAGATCATCCTTGATAATGCGGTGGATCTGCAGATCCGGGTAACGGCGGATTGGTGAGGTAAAATGGCAGTAATATGACGCTGCAAGTCCGAAGTGGCCGCTGCATTCCGGGGTATAAATGGCTCTTGCCATCGACCGGAGCAGCAGGCGGCTGATCAGCGGCTCTTCCGGGGTTCCCTCGATGCTGGTGAGAATCTTCTGCACCTCACCCGGCGTAATCTCATGGGAACGCTTTTCGACTTTGATGCCCTGTTCACGGATCAGCGTCAGCGTTGCCTCCATGCGGTCTCCGTCCGGCTTGTCATGCGTCCGGTATAAGAACGGGATTTCGCGTGTGCAGTATTCCTCTGCCACGGTCTCGTTCGCCATCAGCATGAAGTCCTCGATCATCCGTGTTGCCACGTTCGACGGATACGGGCGGATCTCCACCGGCGTCCCTTCTGCATCAAGAATTACTTTGCTCTCCGGGAATTCAAAATCAATTGCTCCGCGTTCTTTCCGACAGCTCCGGATCAATGCAGACAGTTCCTGCATCTGGCGGAACATCGGAACCAGCTCATGATATTCCTCCAGCAGCTCCGGATGTGCTTCCGGCTCGGTCAGGATTGCATTGACGGCGGTGTAGGTCATGCGGCGGTCCACGCGGATCACCGTCTCAGCGATCTGATGGCCGATCACACGGCCTTTCTCGTTGATCGTCATAATACAGGAGAGTGCCAGGCGCTCCTGTCCTTCATTCAGGGAACAGATGCCGTTTGACAGACGCTTCGGCAGCATCGGAATGACGCGGTCCGGCAGATAGACACTGGTGCCGCGCTTTAACGCCTCACGGTCGAGGGCGGAATTTTCCTGCACATAGTTGCTGACATCAGCGATATGAACGCCAAGCGTCCACGTATCGCCCGCTTTTGTGACGGATACGGCGTCATCGAGGTCTTTGGCATCCTCGCCGTCGATTGTCACCATCTGCCAGCTTTTCAGATCGAGGCGGCCGTTGTAATCGTTTGGAATTACTTCCTCCGGGCATTTTTCTGCCTGTGTGATCACGCGTGCCGGGAACTCCTCCGGGATCTGGTAAGCGTCCACGACTGCCTGGATATCGACAGTCTGGATACGCGGCTTCTTCTCTGTGTCGCCGTCCTTTCCATTCTTTCTGCGGAATCGGTCATCGCGTCCTCTTCTGCCCTGCTCTCCGGCGCGGCGGTCTCTTTTTTCCCGTTTTTCCGTCGTTGTGGATGCACCGCGGCTCTTCTGGTAACGGCCGTCGGAGATCACATCGATTTTTCCTTCTTTTACCAGGATTTCCATAACCTCCGCAAGCTCCGACCGTTTTGCTTTCGGCACCTGCAGCAGCATGGCAATGTCTTTCAGACGCATCGGCTCATAGTTTTTCGAGCTTACGAGATCCATCAGCAGCGTCTTGCGGTTTTTCAGCAGTTTCGAACTTCTGGAACGCGGATGGCCCGCATGACCGCCATGGTTCCCGCTGTTCTGTCCTGCATGGGACGCCGCGCTGCCCTGCGGATATTTCCTCCGATCTTTTTTCTTCTTATTATCTTTCATCTATTATCTCCTCTTTGTAGAAAAAGACACCCTTACGCCTTCTCGTGGGAATAAGGATGTCTTTACTTTGCTAAAAATTCATGTTTAATACAACCGACAGTACAATAAACAGAACTGCCATGATTTTTGTTGCACGGATCAGAGTTCCTTCTGCAGAACGGCTTTTGTTTCTTCCCCAGTAAGTGTCTGAGATACCTGCGATAGCACCGAGACCCTGCTGTTTTCCTTCCTGCATCAATACAACAACGGTTAAAGCAATACAATCAATGACATAAATGACTGTCAAAATCGTTCTTAAAATTTCCACAATTACACCTCCTACGGCCAACTTATATTATTTTACCATAGCGGAAGAACGATTTCAACTGTTATTTGCCTGTTTTACGCCATTTTTCACCATTCTCTTACGCCGGTTCCCTTTTGCGGGAACGGATTCCGGTATTTCGCTTCCTCACCGAGGCGTTCCTCGATGCGGAGAAGCTCATTGTATTTCGCATTCCGCTCCGACCGGCACGGTGCTCCGGTTTTGATCTGGCCGGCGCCTGTCGCGACGGCAAGGTCTGCCAGAAAATCATCCTCTGTCTCTCCGGACCGGTGGGAAATGACGGCGCGGTACCCTGCTCTCTGCGCCATCTCCACCGCATCCAGCGCCTCAGAGAGCGTTCCGATCTGGTTTACCTTGATCAGAACCGCATTTGCCGTGCCAAGTGCAATGCCGCAGGAAAGCCTTCTTACATTCGTCACAAACAGATCATCCCCGACCAGCTGTACTCTGTTCCCGAGCGCTTCCGTCATCTGTTTCCAGCCTTCGAAATCGTCCTCGCACAGCCCGTCTTCGATGGATACGATCGGGTATTTTTCGATCAGTTCCTCATAGTAGGCAACCATTTCTGCGGTATCCCGAAATACTGTCTTTCCGCACTGACGGGATTCCCCGGGAAAGTAGTAGACGTTCCTGCTCTCCTCGTAGAGCTCGCTTGCCGCCGCATCGATCGCGATCATCACGTCGTTTCCGGGCGCATAGCCGGCTTTCTGGACCGCATTGACAATGAGCTGCAGTGCTTCATCGGAATCCTTTAAATCCGGCGCAAAGCCGCCCTCATCGCCGACAGAAGTCGAGTATCCCTTCTCCTTCAGGAGCTGCTTCAGCGTATGGTAAATCTCCGCGCACATGGAAAGACCCTCCCGGAATGAGGGAGCGCCGCACGGCATAATCATAAATTCCTGCAGATCGACGGTGTTGTCGGCATGACGGCCGCCGTTTAAAATATTCATCATCGGCACGGGCATACGGCTTGTGTGGCAGCCGCCCAGGTACTGGTACAGCGGCAGATGAAGCGCATTTGCCGCCGCGCGCGCCACAGCAAGTGAGACACCGAGAATGGCGTTTGCCCCGAGGTTTTCTTTCGTTTCGGTTCCGTCTGCCTGGCACAGGATATGGTCAATCCGCTCCTGCTCGAGCGCATTCTCGCCGACAACGGCATCGGCCAGCACGGTATTGACCGCTTCTACAGCCTTTCTCACGCCCTGCCCCAGATAGCGCACTTCCTGATCTCTTTTTTCCAGTGCCTCAAATTTTCCTGTCGATGCCCCGGACGGCACCTGGGCACGCCCCATATGGCCTTCCAGCCCGAGAATCCCCTCCCCGACGGCCACTTCCACCTCTACGGTCGGATTTCCGCGCGAATCCAGAATTTCTCTTCCTGTCACGCTTCGAATTGGTAAATATCGAAACATAGTTTTCCCTCCTGTTTTGCTGCAAAGTGAACAGTAACCAAGTTTCTTCTCTGCGTTCACAGTATGACCGTGCTATGGGAAAAATATGTTGCTCTCTCTGTCGAAACCTCTTTTTTCCAGTCCTTATTCTTTTCAAACATAAAAAAACGCAATATGAAAGCCATCCGATTTTTCCATTTTCGGATGGCTTTCATAAGTTAGAACTGTGCATTGGACTGAATCCTTTCTTTTTTTGTTCTTTTGTTCTTTTGTTTCGCTTTGTGGTACTTCGTTACGTTTTCTTGGGTCCATACCTTCGCTTTCTTAGTTTATGGGGTAATTCGTTATGTTCTCGGTGGTCCGTCCTCTCTTTCTGTTTTTTTCTTCCGTTTTCTTTTGTTGACTTTACTATATCAGTTTTCTCACCGTTTGTCAACACTTTATTTTGATTTTTTATCTGTTTTTCATTTTTATTCTGTCTCTTATTGCGTAATTATTTTTATTTTCAGATTATTATGATAAAATATCCCTGCCGCACCCGTTTCAAAACGAATCCGGCAGGGACATTTTCACGATTTCTCTTTATTTCTTAATCAGCAGGGATTTTCCTGTCATTTCTTTTGGCTGCTCCATTCCCATCAGCTCGATCAGGGTCGGTGCGATGTCTGCCAGGCATCCGCCCTCTCTTAACGTGTAGGATGGGTCTGCATTAACCAGAATGAACGGAACCGGATTGGTGGTATGAGCGGTGTATGGCTCGCCGGTCTCATAGTCTACAAGCTGCTCTGCATTTCCGTGGTCCGCACAGATAAACATCTGGCCGTCAACCTCTTTTAATGCATCAACTGCTTTGCCTACGCACTCATCAACAGCCTCAACTGCCTGGATTGCTGCGCTCTCAACGCCGGTATGGCCAACCATATCCGGATTTGCAAAGTTGATGATGATGACATCGTATTTCTGGGAACGGATGGCATCCGTCAGCTTGTCGCATACTTCGTAAGCACTCATCTCTGGTTTCAGGTCATAAGTAGCAACCTCGGGGATTTCACAAGGATTCTGTCCTCACCTTTATTTGGCTCCTCAACGCCGCCATTGAAGAAGAAGGTTACATGTGCATATTTCTCGGTCTCGGCGATACGAGCCTGCGTCATGTTATGTGCTGCCAGATACTCACCGAAGGTATTGGTGATCTCTTCTTTTTTGAATGCAACGGATTTGTTCGGGATGGTCTCATCGTATTCCGTGAAGCATACGTAGGTCAGATCCAGACGTTTTTCTCTCTCAAATCCGGTGAACTCATCTGCACAGAATGCTCTTGTCAGCTCTCTTGCACGGTCCGGGCGGAAGTTGAAGAAAATCACAGAATCTTTATCCTGAATCGTTGCAACCGGTTTTCCGTCTTTTTTCAGAACGGTCGGCAGAACGAACTCATCGGTTTTTTCAGCATCATAAGAAGCCTGAACAGCCTCTGCCGCATCGGTTCCTTCTACGCCTTCCCCTTTTGTCAGAGCTTTGTAAGCCAGCTCGACACGATCCCAGCGGTTATCACGGTCCATTGCATAGTAACGGCCGGAGATCACGCCGATTTCGCCGACACCGATCTCATCCATTTTTGCCTGCAGCTGCTCAACATAGGATTTTCCGGATGCCGGAGGAGTGTCACGGCCATCCAGGAAGCAGTGTACATAAACTTTCTCGAGACCCTTACGTTTTGCCAGCTCCAGAAGTCCGAATACGTGGGTGATGTGGCTGTGAACACCGCCGTCAGAAAGAAGTCCGAACAGGTGCAGTGCGGAATTATTTGCTTTTGCATTTTCAACAGCCTTTACCAGCTCTTCATTCTCGAAGAAATCGCCGTCCTGGATTGCTTTTGTGATTCTGGTCAGCTCCTGGTATACAACACGGCCTGCGCCCATGTTCAGATGACCTACCTCAGAGTTACCCATCTGTCCGTCCGGAAGACCTACAGCAAGTCCGCTGGCCTGTCCTTTTACGTACGGGCACTGGCTCATCAGCTGGTCCATAATCGGAGTTTTTGCTTCGCAGACAGCGTTATGCTCGCATTTGTCATTCAGTCCATATCCGTCAAGAATCATTAATACGGTTGGTTTTTTACTCATTGTGAATTCCCTTCTTTGATTTAATTTTGGGGTAACAATCCAGATCCCCATCTCGATTCCGCTTACGCTGCATCTCGATGTTGCTTTTCGCCATATGAAACTCCAGAAAAAGCGCTCCTTCATGCAAGCATGATTCGCGATTTTTCTTCCATTTCGCATGGATCTGAATTGTTACATTTTGTTAGTATACCCGGATTGTCGAAGAAATCTCCTGGATCATCGACATTCCGCCTAAAATCTGCATGGCATCCTCAAAATGGCGCTCTTTGACCTCGTCCGTAATGACGACGATCTCGGCGTATTTTCCATTGACACGTTTCTGAAGCATCTGTGCAATCGAAACCTTGTTGTTTCCAAAGACAGAAGCTACCGATGCCAGCGTTCCATACCGATTTTCAATCTGCATGCGTACAAAATATTTCGACTTAATTTCGCCGACACGCTTGATCGGGCATTCCCGGTAGCATGTGCAGCCGATTCTGCCGCAGCAGTTCCATAAAATATTGCGCACAACATCGAAAATATCGCCCACAACGGCACTCGCAGTCGGAAGCTCTCCGGCACCTCGTCCGTAAAACATCGTATCCTGTACGGCATCGCCTGTCAGGAATACGGCATTGTAGGAATCATTGACAGTCGCGAGCGGATGATTGCTGTCGATCAGCATCGGATGAACGCGGGCTTCGATTCCTTCCGGGGTATCTTTTGCCACGCCAAGCAGCTTGATCGTGCATCCCATCTCTTTTGCATACTCGATATCAGTCGCCGTGATTTTGGTAATGCCTTCGGTGTAAACATCTTCAAATGTCACTCTGGAGTTGAACGCTGCCGAAGCTAGGATTGCTACCTTGCGGCCGGCATCAAGACCTTCCACATCTGCGGTCGGGTCTGCTTCTGCATAGCCCATGTCCTGCGCCAGACGGAGCGCATCACCAAACTCCATGCCTTCCTGCGACATTTTTGTGAGAATGAAATTTGTGGTACCGTTGAAAATACCCATCAGCTCTGTGATATGATTGGCGGCAAGGCACTGTTTCACCGGACGGATGATCGGAATTCCTCCCGCCACGGATGCCTCATAGAGAAAATCTTTTCCGTTTCTCTTTGCTGTCGCAAGGATTTTTTTGCCCTCGGATGCCACCAGATCTTTATTTGCCGTTACAACATTCTTTCCAGCATCCAGGCAGGCAAGAATGTAATTCATGGCCGGCTGTTTTCCACCCATAACCTCAACAACAATCTCGATTTCCGGGTCATTGGCAATCTCCTCGAAGCTGGTGGTAATGATGGAGGGATCGTCAACCTTTGCAGCTGCTTTTTCCACATTGCGCACAAGAATTTTTTTCAGCTCTACACGTGCTCCCAGCTTCGGAAGCATTTCCTCCTGCTGGCTTTTCAGCACTTTATACACACCGGTACCGACAGTACCAAGACCCAGCATTCCGATTTTAATTACTCTTTCCTCTGCCATACTCATCTCTCTCTCTTATTTCAGGGATACGATGCATTCAATTTCCACTTTTGCTGCTTTCGGAAGAGCGGCAACTGCTACACAGGAACGAGCCGGTTTGGACTCGCCAAAGAAAGCACCGTATACTTCATTTACCTTGGCAAAATCGTTCATATCGGTCAGGAAAATGGTTGTTTTCATCACTTTCGTGCGGTCAGTTCCTGCTGCTGTCATGATTGCGTCCAGATTCTTTAAAGAGAGGGTTGCCTGCTCTTCTACGGTTTCCGGGATCACGCTGTCATGCTCTACATCAAAGCCAAGCTGTCCGGAAATAAATAAAAGGCCGTTGTCTGCGACCGCCTGTACATAAGGTCCGATTGCTGCCGGTGCTTTTTCTGTATTAATGATTTCTCTTGCCATAATCATATTCTCCTTTATGCTTTCTTTCGCGTCGTCTGATTTGCCGCGTTTTTTCCCTCTATCATGCGGTTTTTCCGACACTTTTTGTCGTTCCCATCATATCACATGTGGAAGATGTCCGCAAGTGCGAAAAAGCATTGCAGAAGTTTATTACGCCAGATCCTAAAGAGCGGTATTGCCATCACGTCGTAAAACAGCAAACGCACCAAACACTTTCCCTTTGACATTTCTGCCAAATTTCACCGTGTTTGGTGGCGTTTTAGCCTGTTTTATTGATTGATTTCGTACAAAATCTAATTATTTATTGTAGTTTACGATAGCTCCGAAATCTGGTTTCAGGGATGCTCCGCCTACCAGACCGCCGTCGATGTTCTCCTGTGCGAACAGTTCCGGTGCGGTTTTTGCGTTTACAGAGCCGCCGTACTGGATACGGATAGCTGCTGCTGTTGCATCATCATAGATTTCAGCGATGCACTCGCGGATGCCTTTGCAAACTTCCTCAGCCTGCTCTGTTGTAGCAGTTTTGCCGGTTCCGATTGCCCAGATTGGCTCGTAAGCGATAACGGCTGTTTTTGCCTGATCTGCTGTTACATTCAGGAATCCAACCTTTACCTGCTGACGGATGAAATCCATCGTTACACCCTGCTCTCTCTGCTCCAGAGTTTCTCCGCAGCACATGATCGGGGTGATGCCGTGCTCGAAAGCTTTCAGCATTTTTTTGTTTACGGTCTCGCTGGTCTCTGCGAAGTATTCTCTTCTCTCAGAGTGGCCAAGTACAACGTATTTCACGCCAGCGTCTGTCAGCATAGCCGGGGAGATTTCGCCTGTGAAAGCACCTTTCTCCTCAAAATACATATTTTCAGCACCAATCTGGATGTTGGAGCCTTTTGCAGCCTCTACAACCGGGATGATATCGATGGCCGGTACGCAGAAAACCACGTCAACGTCGTCATTTGCCACCAGTGGTTTTAATGTATTAACTAACTCTACTGCCTCGCTCGGAGTCATGTTCATTTTCCAGTTTCCGGCGATAATTTTCTTTCTTGCCATGATCGTTTGATCTCCTTAGTTTTACTTATTGAAACGGTTCAGAGCCACCTCTCGATTCCGCTTGCGCTCTGAATCGTTGTTTTATTTGTCGTTTGCTGCTGCAACGCCCGGCAGTTCTTTTCCTTCCAGGAACTCCAGAGAAGCGCCGCCGCCAGTGGAGATATGAGTCATCTTATCGCCATATCCAAGCTGGTTTACAGCTGCTGCGGAATCTCCGCCGCCGATGATCGTAACTGCATCTGTTTCAGCCAGTGCTGCTGCAACTGCTTTGGTTCCTGCTGCAAAATTCGGCATCTCGAAGCATCCCATCGGTCCGTTCCATACAACGGTTTTAGCAGTTTTAACAGCATCAGCGAACAGTTTTGCAGTTTCCGGTCCGATATCCAGACCTTCCCAGCCATCCGGAATCTGTCCGGCCGGAACAACCTGTGTATTTGCGTCGTTTGAGAATGCATCTGCAACAACGTTGTCTACCGGAAGAAGCAGTTTCACGCCTTTTGCTGCTGCTTTTTCTTTCATTTTGTTTGCATAATCCAGATAATCCATCTCAAGCAGAGAATCACCAACGGTGCCGCCTGCTGCTTTTGCGAAGGTATAAGCCATACCACCGCCGATGATCAGGACATCAACTTTATCGATCAGGTTGTCGATAACAGAAATCTTGCTGGATACTTTGGATCCACCAAGGATGGCAACAAACGGACGCTCCGGATTGTTGACAGCATTTCCAAGGAATGCGATCTCTTTCTCCATCAGATAACCAACAACTGCAGTGTCAACATATTTAGTAACACCAACATTGGAGCAATGAGCACGATGTGCGGTTCCGAATGCATCATTTACGAATACGTCGCACAGGGAAGCCAGTTCTTTGCTGAACTCCTCACCGTTTTTGGTCTCTTCTGCACGATAACGGGTGTTCTCCAGAAGGATTACATCTCCGTCTTTCATAGCCTCAACAGCTGCTTTTGCGTTCGGTCCTACAACCTCAGGATCTGCTGCAAATTTAACTTCCTGTCCGAGAAGCTCGGAAAGGCGAACTGCAACCGGTGCAAGAGAAAGCTCTGGTTTTGGTTCTCCTTTCGGTTTTCCAAGATGAGAGCAGAGAATTACTTTTCCGCCGTCAGCGATCAGTTTTTTGATCGTCGGAAGAGCAGCTACCAGACGGTTCTCATCTGTGATTTTTCCATCGATCAGCGGAACGTTGAAGTCGCATCTTACAAGGACTCTTTTTCCTTTTACGTTGATATCATCTACGGTTTTTTTGTTTAACATGGGCGTTTCCCTCCATATATCCAACTGCATCTGCCGCGCCGTTTCTTTGTTTTTGCGGCATCGCGGTCCTTATTTAAAAATGCAGTTTATAATTTTTGCACACGGAAAATGGCTGTTTTTATGCCGTATTTTTCCGCCGCATTCGCAAAAAGGGCCCGGTCCTTAACAGACCGGACCCTTTGGGCTCTGAAATTTTGCCGTTCAGTTTGTTAAATTATGCTAACTCGCTGAAGTATTTGATGGTACGAACCATCTGGCTTGTGTAGGAGTTCTCGTTATCATACCAAGAAACAACCTGTACCTCTGTTGTTCCGTTGTCCAGCGGAAGAACCATGGTCTGAGTTGCATCGAACAGAGAACCATATCTCATACCAACGATGTCGCTGGATACGATTTCATCTGTGTTGTATCCGAAGGACTCGGTTGCAGATGCTTTCATTTTTGCGTTGATCTCGTCAACAGTTACAGTTCCTTCTACAACTGCTGTAAGGATTGTGGTAGAACCGGTTGGGGTTGGAACACGCTGTGCAGAACCGATCAGTTTGCCGTTCAGTTCCGGAATAACAAGGCCGATTGCTTTTGCAGCACCGGTGCTGTTTGGAACGATGTTAACTGCAGCTGCACGGGATCTTCTCAGATCGCCTTTTCTCTGCGGTCCGTCCAGAGTCATCTGATCTCCAGTGTAAGCATGGATAGTAACCATGATACCGGATTTGATCGGAGCCAGTTCGTTCAGAGCTTTTGCCATAGGTGCAAGGCAGTTTGTGGTGCAGGATGCAGCGGAGATGATGTTGTCGTCTGCTGTCAGGGTCTCATGGTTTACATTGTAAACGATGGTCGGAAGGTCGTTACCAGCCGGAGCGGAGATAACTACTTTACGAGCGCCTGCATTGATGTGTGCCTGAGCTTTTGCTTTGGAGGTGTAGAATCCGGAGCACTCCAGAACTACGTCTACGCCAAGCTCTCCCCATGGGCAGTTGTTAGCATCCGGGAAAGCATAGATTTTGATGTTTTTGCCATCTACTGTGATGGAATCTTCATCGGATGTTACGGTATCAGCCAGAGCATATTTTCCCTGAGAAGAGTCATATTTTAACAGATGAGCTAACATCTTCGGGGATGTTAAATCGTTGATTGCTACTACTTCATAACCTTCTGCTCCAAACATCTGTCTGAATGCAAGACGTCCGATACGGCCAAAACCATTGATTGCTACTTTTACTGCCATGATTTTCAATTCCTCCTAAAAAGTGAATTTTAATTTTGAGTCTCTGTACTTTGTTAAAGAAACATCAACCTTATCTGTATAATACCTAATTTCGTCGGAAAATTCAAGTTCTATTTTCAAGAAAATACGAAATTATTTCTAAAATTTGTGAAGAAGCCGGATGCCAATCCGTATTTCTGCAAAATTTCGAAAGATCCGTCTATTGCAGAAAGAGCCGGAATCCAGCCTTTCTGGGGCTTTTTCCGGCTTTTCCTGCGTGTTTTCTATTGGATCGGCAGATATTCCGGCTTTTTCTCTTTAAACCGCACGTAGTACCGGAATCCGGCTTCCTGCGCGATAGCTGCCGCGTCCGCGAAATGAAACGCTATATGTTCCGGTTTGTGGGCATCGGCACCGAAGGTGATCTTTTCGCCGCCCAGTTCCCGGTATCTTCTGATGACATCCGGCGTCGGATTCGGCACGCCAAGGCCTGCCTTGTAGCCGCCGGTGTTGATTTCCAGCGCGATATCGTACTGAATCAGCTCTTTTAAAATGGTATCGATCTCGTCCGTAAATGCGCGGTAGCTGTAATCTTTTCCCTTTTCTCTGCAGTAGCGTACCACATAATCCAGATGACCAAGCGTCTGGAAATTGTGGAAGAACCGGATATTTTCTGCTGTAGCCCGAAAATACGCCCGGTACAGCTCTTCTGCTGTCCAGTCCGGGAAAGCATCCTCATAATAGGGGTCTTTTCCGTCAATGACATGCATGGAGCCGATCACGTAGTCGAACGGCCACGCATTTACATACTCTTCCATCCGTTCTTTTAAGTGGAGCTGCAGTCCCAGTTCCACGCCGAATCGGATATCAATTCTGTCGTGGTATTTTTCCTGCAGTTCCCGGATTTTTGCCGCATATGCCGGTGTATCGAGCTGGAACTCGCCGGTACTGTAATCCATATCGTAGTGATCCGTCAGGCAGATTGCCGGAAGTCCCAGCTCGACTGCCCGTTTTACCATCTCTTCTGTTGGTGCTTCGCTGTCACTTGAAAAGAAACTGTGCATATGACAGTCCGCTATTTTCATCTTTCGGCCTCCGTAATCGTTCCGCCTCCGCCGACACAGCCGTCCACGTAGAAGACAACAGCCTGTCCCGGTGTCGGAGCACGCACGCCGTCCGGGAAGGTACAGGTAATCTCATCTTCCCCGGTCCGTTTGATCACGCACGGGGAGCCTTTGTGCCCGTACCGGATTTTTGCGGTGCAGGAGAGCTCTTCTCCAAGTTCCAGCGGCGGAATTGCCATATAGTTTACTTTGTTTGCTTTTACTACTTTTGCGAAAACCTCTTCATTTTCGCCGACCACAACCTCGTTCGTCTCCGGACGGATTTCCAGTACGAACACGCGGTGTCCCATCGGAAGGCCGAGTCCGCGGCGCTGTCCTACGGTGTAATGGGTAATCCCCTCATGGGTACCGAGGATTTCACCCTTTGTATTCACGAAATTGCCTTTCGGTGCCACGATTCCTGTCTCGTTCTGGATAAAGGAAGCGTAATCCTGATCCGGCACGAAGCAGATTTCCTGGGAATCCTTCTTTTTTGCTACCGGAAGACCGATTTTTGCTGCAATCTCACGAATCTGATCTTTTGTGTAGTCTCCGACCGGCATCAGCGTATGCGAAAGCTGCTCCTGGGTCAGATTATACAGTGCATACGTCTGGTCTTTTGCCGCTGTTACCGAATTTGCAATCGCATACCGTCCATTGGCAAGCTGTTCGATTCTTGCATAATGTCCGGTCGCAATGTAGTCCGCTCCAATGGAAAGACTGCGCTGAAGCAACGCTTCCCATTTCACATAGCGGTTGCAGGCGATACACGGGTTCGGTGTTCTGCCGCAGAGATATTCGTTCGTGAAATAGTCCATGACGTTCTCACGGAACTCTTTTTTGAAGTTCATGACATAATACGGAATGTCCAGCACCTGTGCCACGCGCCTTGCATCATCAACAGCAGAGAGGCCGCAACAGCCCCCGTTTTCCTCCTGGACTGTCTCGGCCTCATCCTGCCAGATCTGCATGGTCACCCCGATGACATCGTATCCTGCTTTTTTCAGGAGATACGCTGCCACCGAGGAATCTACGCCGCCGGACATTCCAACGACTACTTTCTTTTTTCCCATACTTAGTATTCTTCCTCTTCCTCGCCCTCGCTGATATCAGACTTCGGTTTTGCAAGACCTCGATCTTGATGTGGTGTTTCTCTGCGTAATCCCAGAGTGCAGCGTGAATTGCTTCTTCTGCAAGCAGAGAACAGTGAACTTTGACCGGCGGAAGTCCGTCGAGTGCTTCCATAACAGCTTTGTTGGTTACTTCCAGAGCTTCCTGGATGGTTTTTCCTTTTACCAGCTCGGTTGCCATACTGCTGGTTGCAACTGCGGCGCCGCAGCCGAAGGTTTTGAATTTGCAGTCCTGAATGATGCCGTTATCGTCGATGTCAAGATACATTCTCATGATATCGCCGCATTTTGCATTTCCAACGGTACCTACACCGCTTGCGTTCTCAATTTCTCCTACATTTCTCGGATGCTGGAAATGATCCATTACTTTTTCACTGTACATTGTTATTCTTCCTCCTGAACTATTTCAAAGCAGTCCTCCTCCGGCACAGCTTTTACCTGAATTTTTCTGTACCGGCTTTCTGGATGGACTGTCTTATTTTTTTAAACTTATTTACCCTGCTGTTTTTTGATGTAATCCTCATACAGCGGGGACATGCTGCGCAGACGGTCTACGATCGCTTTAATCTGCTCTACAACAAAATCAACGTCCTCTTTTGTGATCTCCTCACTTAAAGTCAGACGTAAGGAACCGTGTGCTTTCTCGTGCGGCAGTCCGATGGCCAGCAGTACATGGGACGGATCCAGGGATCCGGAAGTACATGCAGAACCGCTGGATGCGCAGATACCTTTCATATCCAGCATGATCAGAAGGGACTCTCCCTCGATGAATTCAAAGCTGATGTTGCAGTTGTTCGGCAGACGTTTTACCGGATCGCCGTTCAGACGGCAGTTCGGAATCTCGGTTAAAATACGGTTGATCAGATAATCACGTACTTCGATTTCTTTTGCGGTACGCTCCGCCATAGTTCTTGCCGCACGCTCTGCCGCAACTCCATATCCTACGATGCCCGGTACATTTTCTGTTCCGGCACGGCGTTTTCTTTCCTGCGCACCGCCGTGTACGAAGGAGCGGATTTTCACACCCTTTCGGATGTAAAGGAAGCCGATTCCTTTCGGTCCGTTAATCTTATGACCGCTGGAACTGAGCATATCAATATTGCACTCATCCACATTGATCGGGATCTGGCCAAATGCCTGTACGGCATCTGTGTGAAATAAAATATTGTGTTCTTTTGCAATTCTTCCGATTTCCTTGATCGGCTGAATCGTTCCGATTTCGTTGTTTGCCGCCATAACGGAAATCAGAATGGTCTCAGGTGTGATGGCTGCTTCGAGTTCATCCAGATTGACAACGCCGTTCTCATCGACGCGATATAGGTGATTTTCGCACCGCGCTCTTTTTCCAGATACTCACAGGTATGAAGAATCGCATGATGCTCGATTTTTGTGGTGATGATGTGGTTTCCTTTATTTTTATATGCTTCAAAGGTAGCTTTTAACGCCCAGTTATCGGACTCGCTGCCGCCGGCTGTGAAATAAATTTCCTCCGGTTTTGCGCCGAGCACGTTTGCGATCTGCTCTCTTCCTTTGGTGATGGCTTCTTTGCTTTTCCTGCAATTGCATAAATACTGGATGGATTTCCGTAGTATTCGCTGAAATAAGGAAGCATAGCCTCGACAACTTCCGGGGCTGTTTTTGTTGTTGCCGCATTGTCCAGATAAATCATTGTTGTTCACTCCTTGTCATTTCTATCGCTGTTTCTGTTTTTCTCTAATTGCCGGCTCTGCTGAACCAGCTCTCCGAGGCTGATGGAATCCACAGCGTTCGTAATTCCCTCATTGATCCTCTGCCACACAAAACGCGTGACGCAGAAATCGGCCGCATCGCAGCCGCCCAGGCCTTCATTGACCGAGCACGTGACTGCCTCGAGTCCGCCCTCCAGCACACGGAGAACATCTCCTACCGAAATGGAATCTGCCGGTTTTGCAAGTACATATCCACCGCCTGCTCCCCGCACACTCTCAATGAATCCGGCTTTTCGAAGCGGACGCACCAGCTGCTCCAGATAGCTCTCTGAGATATTCTGGCGTTCTGAAATGCTGGCAATGGACACTGCACCCTCTTCTTCGTGACTCGCCAGATCGATCATGGCACGCAGACCATATCTTCCTTTGGTCGATAATTTCATTCCTGGTTCTCCTTTTTCCTGTGCTGTCGTTTTCCAATTCCGACAGTTTTAATCGGATTTATTTCTCACTCAGAATAGCACCTATCACGGGGTTCTGTCAAGGAGTTTTTTCGCATATTTTAGACTATCTGCGCAATGCCGTGAAAGGAGTCTATCCCATGCTGAAAATCACAAGAAAGAACACGCTTCTTCTTGGCACACTGATCCTGACCGCGTCCGGGATCATCTGCAGAATTCTTGGATTTCTCTATAGAATATTCCTGTCGCGCCGGATCGGTGCGGAAGCCTTTGGTATCTACCAGCTCGCCACACCACTCTACGCACTGATGCTCTCCCTTGGCGCAGGCGGCATGCAGACGGTGCTCTCGCGCTTTGTCGCATCGTACCTTGCCAAAAAGGATTCCAGACGGGCAAAGATCTGTCTGGCGGCCGGATGCGGCATTGTAGTGATACTTTCCTTCTCCGCCTCCATCTTTCTCTTTTTCAGCGCGGATTTTATCGGAACACG
Organism: Blautia sp. AM47-4; assembly: GCF_003479865.1. NCBI lineage: Bacteria > Bacillati > Bacillota > Clostridia > Lachnospirales > Lachnospiraceae > Blautia > Blautia sp. AM47-4. Next base: position 117,513 of record NZ_QUHY01000006.1, on the reverse strand, counting down.
GCTTCTTTTTGAGCCGCGGACGATTCTGCTCCTCCGGATTTTATCACTCGGCATTCTCCCCTCCGGGATCCACAACTGTCTCTCGGCATGGTATCTTGGCCAGAATCAGACGGCACTGCCTTCTTTTTGCCAGCTTTTGGAACAGTTCGTGCGCATGGGCGCTTCCTACCTTGCCTGGCTTTTCTGTCTTTCCACAAGCCTCCCCTCTGCCGCTGTCGCTGCATTCGGTACTGCCGCCGGCGAACTCTTTTCGTGTCTCTTTCTGATGGCCTGCCTGTCCGTCTCGCACAGCAGGTCCCCTCAGAAACACCGCCCGATTTCTGTTTTTTTCAAAGAAAAGACCCTCTGGTACGATACCTTCCGAGAGCTTGCCGTTTTGAATCTTCCGCTTACGCTGAACCGTATTCTTCTGAATGTCCTCCACAGCATTGAAAGTGCTCTGCTCCCCGGCTGTCTGGTCACCTTCGGTCTTTCCCGGAAAGCAGCGCTCTCGCAGTATGGCATTCTCACCGGTATGGCACTTCCGATGATCTTTTTTCCATCTGCCATCACCCACGCGGTGTCCGTCATGCTTCTGCCCGGCGTAGCAAAACAGCAGGCCGACGGTACGCCGGAGCAAATATCAGACACGATCCGTTATACAATTTCTTTCTGTGTGCTGCTTGGCACTTCCGCTGTTTTTGCCTTTTTCTTTTTCGGTCCGTGGCTTGGACGTTTCCTTTTTCAAAACGAAGAAGTCGGCGTTTTTCTGCGTATCCTTTCATTTTTAAGTCCTTTTCTCTATCTGGAAACGACACTTGGAAGCATTTTAAACGGCCTTGGAAAAACTTCTCTCGTTTTTTTCCAGAACCTTGCCGGAGATGTAATTCGTATTCTTGCAATTCTTTTTCTCGTCCCGGTTTTCGGCATCCGTGGCTATCTCTATGGTATTCTTGCAAGTGAACTTACCATTATGACAATGGCACTTTTGTTCCTGCATCGGGAATCTGCAAACGGATTTGCTGTTCATTGATACCTTTTTTCTATCTTTTTTAAGAGAAACAGAATTTTCGCCGAAAAAATATCGACAATCTTCGCGTTATGTATTATAATTTATAGATAGTTTGCGACGGGGCACACAAGAACGCTCCTCTGTCCGCAGCTAGAAAAGAAGTGCATCTAAGATAAAGGAGAACGAAAATGAGCCTTGAATTTGTAAGAAAACTTCCCACCCCAACAGAGATCCGGGAACAATATCCCTTAAGCGCCCGCGCAACTGAAATCAAAAAACAGCGTGACGCTGAAATCGCAAAAGTCTTTACCGGGGATTCCGATAAATTTCTTGTTATCGTAGGACCTTGCTCCGCAGACAACGAAGACGCTGTTCTGGAGTACAATCACCGTCTGGCAAAGGTTGCTGACAAAGTATCCGACAAACTGATCATCATCCCGCGTGTGTATACCAACAAACCGCGTACCACAGGTGAAGGCTACAAAGGTATCGTTCATCAGCCAGACCCGGAAGGAAAGCCGGACCTGCTGCACGGCCTGATCGCCATGCGTAAAATGCATATGCGTGTAGTAGAAGAGACTGATCTGACTTCTGCAGACGAAATGCTGTATCCGTCCAACTGGAGCTATCTGTCCGATATTCTCTCCTATGTTGCGGTCGGCGCACGTTCCGTAGAAAACCAGGAGCACCGTCTGACTGTTTCCGGCATCGACATTCCGGCCGGCATGAAAAACCCGACCAGCGGTGATCTTTCTGTTATGATCAACTCCGTCATTGCCGCACAGGGCTCCCACTCCTTTATTTACCGTACCTGGGAGGTAAAGACAAGCGGAAATCCGCTGGCGCACACCATTCTCCGCGGTGCGACCAACAAGCACGGCAACTCCGTGCCGAACTATCACTACGAGGACATTCAGCTTCTGCTGGAGAAATACAACGAAACACATCTCGTAAACCCGGCTACCATCATCGATGCCAACCATTCCAACTCCGGAAAGAAATACGAGCAGCAGATCCGTATCGTCAAAGACGTTCTGCACACAAGACGATGCAACAAGGATATCGAAAGTCTCGTAAAAGGTGTTATGATCGAAAGCTATCTGGAGCCTGGCAATCAGAAAATCGGATGCGGAAATCATGTCTATGGTAAATCCATCACTGACCCGTGCCTTGGCTGGGATCAGACCGAACGCCTGATTTATGATATCGCTGAGGAGTGCTAAATTTTCTCAACACCCTAAAAACATCAAAAACCTTCGCTGCAGTTTTTCACCAGTCTGCGGCGGAGGTTTTTCTATCGTTTTACTTTTCTGTTCCACCTTTACTTTCTCGGATGTGCCTTCCGGTACACATCCCTGATTTTATTCACACCAAGGTGGAGATACATCTGCGTCGTCGAAATATCGGCGTGTCCCATCATCTCCTGGACACTCTTTAAGTCCGCACCGTTTTGCAGCAGATGGGTTGCAAACGAATGACGCAGGGTATGCGGCGTAATATCCGCCGTAATGCCTGCGGATTTCGCATAGGATTTCAGAATTTTCCAGAATCCCTGACGGCTCATCGGACCTCCGGAGCAGTTGACAAACAATACATCATCATCCCGTCCATGCATCAGGGCTGCGCGCGCACTCCCCAGATACTGCTCCAACGCCTTTTTCGCCGGTCCGCCGAACGGAACGATCCGCTCCTTTTCATCGCGGCAGGTGATGTAGCCCATCATAAGGTTGACATCCTGTATCTTCAAATGGATCAGCTCACTGACGCGGATACCGGTCGCATACAGCATTTCCAGCATTGCTTTGTCGCGGATCCCCTTTGGCGTGTCGGTTTTGGGCTGGCGAAGCAGCAGATCGACCTCTGCGATGGAAAGGATCTCCGGCATTTTTCGCTCAACCCTCGGTGGCTGCAACGCTTTCGACGGGTCAGATACCATTTTTCCCTCCTGACATGCATATTGGCAAAACATATGAATCGCCGCAATGCTGCGCGAGATCGTTGCCGGGGAGAAGTGTTCCCGCTCCAGATATAATAAATAAGAATTTAAAACCGTTGCATTCATCTGCTCCGGTTTTTCTATTCCGTGCTCCTTCAAAAAAACTGCCAGCTTTCGAAGATCGCGCTGATAGGAGACTTCTGTATTTTTTGACGCTTTCTTTTCCGTCTGTAGATAGTCCGTAAATGACTGTATCGTTTCCTGCATAGCTTTTTTCCTTTTTGCTTTTTTCTCCCTCTCACTGCCCGATAAAGGGTAACAATGCTTTTAATTATATACACGTTTTTTCAAAAATGCAATTCCCTTTTCCGACCGTTTTTACAGGATTTTCGCAAGAAACCACGGATTGACATAACTCTCAAGCAGAATACCCCACAGAAGCAGGATCAGTGCAAAGAAGTAGCGCACGCCGAAGCAAAAATATTCCTTTTTCTGTATGCCGCCGGCAAGGTGATTCGTCTCTGCCATCCGGCTGCACGCAGCAGCCATCAGAAATAACGCGGCAAGGTAGAGGAAAATCTGCGGAAAAAGAGCCAGAAAAAAGAATAAAAGACCTGCCATTCCGTTCTGCAGATAGGCAGCCGAGAGAAAGACGCCACACAGAAAACCATATGCCCAAACGGCAGCAGTGGCAAAATACGCACCGATTGCCGTCAATCCAAAGAGAAGTCCCGCAAATGCCGGTGCTAACCGTACCTTTAGAAGATAGGAAAAGCAGGCCTTTGCGGAAATTTTTCTTCCAAAAAACGCCTCCGCCTGAAAGAGGCGGACGCTATTTCCCTCCTTCATTCCCGTGTGGGATGCCGCAAGCAGCAGCAGTACACCGAGAGTCATACCGGCCGCAAACCAGAGGGCAAAAAAAACGAATATATGCATTCTCATCCCGTTCTCTCATTTGCTTTTTGCGCCTCCTTATTTTCTGCCTTACTGTCAATGTATTCACGGTTCATAGACAATATACGTAAAAGAAGTGCCTGCTCCGCAGACCCCCATCTGCGAATGGCACTTCTTTCCTCTTTTCAGGGTCCCCCAATGTCTCACGCACCGAAATGTCCGTTCATTTCAAACCCTGCTTTTTGTATATCCCCATAAGATATTTTTCACTTCTTTTATTTCACGACAAGATAGGTATCCAGATCATCGAACTGATCAAGGTAGCTGACTGCGCCCTCGTACATATTGGACTGCAGTACGATATTTACCGTGTTATAGATGCAGCGTTTCAGTTCTGCCATCGTCAGAGTTCCATCTGCAAGTTCTTTTTTGATGTTCTCGTGATCCTCCGGCAGACCCGGCATTACCATGTCATTTCCGGCTCTCATGCAGCCCGCTGCCGTACACTCGCCCTGGATCTGTACGTTGGTGGTTGTCCAGTCGGTCATGATAGCTCCTGCAAATCCCCACTCATCTCTCGCTGCTTTCGTGCAGGTATCGTAGCAGTTTGCAGCGTGCACACCATTGATCAGGTTGTAAGATGTCATAATGGACATCGGCTGTGCATCTTTGACTGCGATTTCAAAGCCTTTCAGATAGATCTCACGCAGTGCACGCTCGGACAGGATGGAATCGGAGCCCATACGGTTATCCTCCTGATTGTTGCATGCGAAGTGTTTGATCGTGGTTCCGCAGCCCGGTACCTTCTGTACACCGAGCGTCATAGCAGCCGCCATCATACCGGCAAGCAGCGGATCCTCGGAATAATATTCAAAGTTTCTTCCGCAGAGCGGATTTCTGTGGATGTTCATGCCAGGTGCCAGCCACAGTGTTACGTTGAACAGCTCCATCTCATGGCCGATCATCTCGCCGACTCTCTTGATCAGTTCTACATCCCAGCTCTGTGCCAGAAGTGTTCCAACCGGAATTGCGGTACAGAACTGATAATAGGTTGTTCCGCGTTTTTCCTGCGGTTTGCTGAAGAATCCGCCTTCCAGTGCCGCCAGGAAATCGCTCGCTACGATCTCTCCGTTGTCTACCTGGTATTCTCTCTTCAGACGAAGACCTGCAGGTCCGTCGACCAGAGCAATCGTGGTTACATTCCACGGCTCCTCCGAAGCACACGGGGATGTCTCCGCTGCTGCTCCCGGAACAGAAATTCCTGCGGAGCCAAGCGCGTTGCCCTGTGCTCTTCCCGGATCACCGGTTGCAAGGAGTGCCAGCTGATCCACAGAAAGGGATTCCACAATCTTTCCTGCTTTTCCAGGAAGCTCTTCCGGTACCGCTGGTAATCTACTTTCTCAGTTGGGATCTCAGATGCTTTAAGCTCGATCACGCTCATTCTCTTTTCTTTTACTTCCTTCTGCCATACAGCCTCTCTTGCCTGAACTTTTTCTGCATCAGGAACAATCTCATTCAATTCCTCTTTCAGCGGGCAGATATTTTCACACGCTGTCATGACTGCTTTCTCGTCCAGCTCCAGCGCGCCGGAGAGAACAGATGTATTCAGATCATTTCCAATCCAGATACCATACATGCCCGGCTCCAGAATCCAGGATGCGCTTTCCTCCTCATAGGAAGTCAGCTGATACAGCGGGAAGGTGATGGTCATGGTCTGGGATTCCTTCGGAGCCAGCAGTTTTGTTTTTCCAAAGCCTGCCAGACGGCGGAACTCTTTCACCAGTCTGCCCTGCGGGCAGGAAGCGTAGATCTGTACAACTTCTTTTCCTGCATAAGTATCGCCGGTGTTGGTGACGGTAACAGTCACGCTTACTTTCGGATTCATCATACCGCGGCCGCTTACTTTGATGTCATCGGTTCTGATCTCGAAATCGGTGTAGGACATACCGTAACCGAAGGAGTAACGGACTGGTACTTCAAAGGTATCGAAGTAACGGTATCCAACGAAGATACCCTCTTCGTATTTTTCTTTCATGAGGTCGCCGCTCTTGTAGCTGTAAACCTCTGCACCCGGATAATCATAGTAATCTTTTGCCCAGGTATCTGTCATTTTTCCGGATGGGGTTACATCGCCGCTTACAACATCAGCAAATGCATTTCCGCCTTCCTGGCCTGCCTGTACGTACTGTAAAATAGAGCGGATATTGTCAAATTCTTCTACGAATGCCAGATCCATCAGGCCGCCGGTGTTGATAACAAGAACAACGTTTTTATAGCATCTGGAAACCTGTGCCAGAATAGCTTTCTCTTCTTTGGAGATAAAGTAGTCACCCTCCGTATCAAAACGGTCTTTGTTCTCTCCTGCGATACGTGCCAGAACGAAGAATGCGGTGTCTGCACCGTCGGCTGCTGCTTTCTCTTCATCGATTGGGTTTCCGGATGGCATAAAGAACGGGGTTGCAGAGTACGCATCAAAGAATTTTGTGTCGTCTCCGTTCAATTTTGTGAAAATCTCATTTTTCCAGTCCAGTCTTGCCTGTACGTAGAGTTTATCGTAATCCTCCAGCCATTCACTGCTTGTTACGTCGTAGCCTGCATTTTTCATGCCCTGGAAAATATTAACGCTGTCACGCTCATTGACATCGCCGGAACCGGTGCCTCCTTTGATGGTGCGGATCGCACCTGCTCCGTAAAGACCTACCTTGCTGCCCTTTGCCAGCGGCAGGAAATGATCTTTGTTTTCCAGAAGAACGAATCCCTCTGCTGCTGCCTCGCGGGCAAGTTTGCGGTGATCTGTTTCACGCTGGGTTACTTCCGGAGATGTAGTTCCGTTAAAGGTTCTTACCTTTGCTTTCATGTCTTTGTTCCTCCCAAACTTTGTTTCGTACTAATGTCTCCATTATCTTCCCTTTTTCGTGTAACTTCTAGTTCCTTTCTTGTCCTTTCTCTGGTTGATATTGATATTTCGCCCAATTTCTGGTACAATATTCTTATCTTTTTTGATTATAATTGATGTATATTTCTATCACATCCTGGAGGTACTTATGGAATCCTGCTTTTACGAAACAATACACGAAACCGATCTGCTGCACGTCCGTTTTGAGCTGCAGGATGCGCCCGCTTTTGTTTTTCCGGCGCACTGGCACGAATATGTGGAAATTCTCTATCTGATCAGGGGACAGTTTTCCGCGATTGTCCAGGCAACGGAGTATCGGTTAAACGAGGGCGATCTGATTATCATCAACTCCGGCGACCTCCATATGACGCGCTCCAACACCTGTACATATCTTCTGCTGCAGATTTCCGCAAGCCAGATGCGCCAATATCTGCCGGACTTTGATACGATGCGTTTCGACACGATCATTCCCTACTCGGAACAGCCGGCTCCGCTCCGCGCACTGCTCTCGGAGATGAACGAGATCCGGCAGAATCCTTCCGATTCATACCAGCTTCTCTTTACCTCACGACTGTACGAATTTCTGTACCATCTCTGCCGGTCGTATTCCCACCAGATCCCTTCGGCATCCCTCACGGGTTCACAGCGCGATCTGCAGCGCGTGACACACGTTATGAACTGGGTGAAAGTGCATTACCCGGAACCGTTAAGCCTCGAAACAGCCGCGGATTCCCTGGCGCTCTCGAAGGAGTATTTCTGCCGGCTCTTTAAAAAGTATACCGGACAGACCTTTCTCGAATATCTGAACGATGTGCGCACGATGCACCTGTACGAAGATTTACAGAATTCCGACGAAACGATCACGGTACTGATGGAGAAAAACGGGCTGTCGAATTACAAAATTTTTATGCGGACCTTCAAAAAGCTGTATGGCTCTACACCTCAGAAAATGCGCTCGAACCGGATACGGCACGTATAAATTCTTTTGAAACTTACTGTTCTTATACACACTGAAAAGGCTGTGGAACATGATTGCTCATGTCCACAGCCTCTTTTTGATTTCGTTATTAAATTATTTCGTAGAAAGTCTTTTATTTCGCGTAATCCGTTACACGGCTCTCGCGGATAACATTGACCTTGATCTGTCCCGGGTATTCCAGTTCAGCTTCGATCTGTTTCGAGATATCCCTTGCGAGCAGTACCATTTCAGAATCGGATACCTGCTCAGGAACAACCATGATGCGGACTTCTCTACCAGCCTGAATAGCAAAAGATTTTTCGACACCCTTGAACGAATTCGTGATGTCTTCCAACTGTTTTAATCTGTTGGTATATGTTTCGAGTGTTTCTCTTCTTGCACCCGGTCTTGCTGCGGAAATTGCATCCGCTGCCTGAACGATACATGCAATCAGAGACTGGGGCTCTACATCCCCGTGATGTGATTCTACTGTGTTGATCACAATCTGAGATTCTTTGTACTTTTTGCAGAGATCTGCACCGATCTGAATGTGAGATCCTTCTACCTCATGGTCGATGGATTTACCGATATCATGAAGCAGTCCGGCACGTTTTGCCATGCGGACATCGCATCCTACCTCTCCTGCGAGGAGACCGGAAAGCTGTGCTACCTCGATCGAATGCTTTAATGCATTCTGTCCGTAGCTGGAACGGAATTTCATTCTTCCAAGGAGACGGATCAGCTCCGGATGAAGTCCGTGTACACCGACTTCCAGTGCGGCTGCCTCGCCTTCCTCGCGAATATTCTGTTCTACTTCTTTGCGGGCCTTTTCTACCATCTCTTCGATGCGGGCCGGATGGATTCTTCCGTCTACGATCAGTTTTTCCAGAGCAATTCTTGCCACCTCACGGCGAATCGGATCGAATGAGGAAAGAACGACGGCTTCCGGTGTATCGTCGATGATCAGATCTACACCTGTCATGGTTTCGAGGGTACGGATGTTTCGTCCTTCACGGCCGATGATACGGCCTTTCATCTCATCGCTTGGAAGCTGTACAACAGAAATTGTACTTTCGGATACATGGTCAACGGCACATTTCTGAATCGCTGTTACCACATACTCTTTTGCCTTGCGGCCTGCTTCTTCTTTCGCTCTGCTCTCCAGCTCTTTGTAGAGCTTTGCTGTGTCGATTTTTACTTCGTCTTCCACAGATTTTAACAGATACTCTTTTGCTTCCTCGGAGGTAAAACCGGAAATTCTTTCCAGTTCCTGTACTCCTTTTTCGTGTAGACCGTCTACTTCCTTTTCTTTCCTTCTGACGCTTGCCTCTTTTGCTGCAATTTCGTTTTCACGACGCTCCAATACGTCCGCTTTTTTATCTACAGATTCTTCTTTCGATAAAACGCGCTTCTCATATTTCTGCAGTTCCGCTCTGCGCTCTCGGGTCTCTTTTTCTACTTCATTCTTCGTACGAAGAGACTCCTCCTTCGCCTCCAGCAGGGCTTCCCGTTTCTTAGTTTCGGCAGTTTTCAGTGCTTCATCTATGATGTTTCTCGCCTTTTCTTCCGCTGTGCCAATTTTTTCAGCATCCTGCTTGATTTTATTGTCCACAGCAATTTTCCTGGTAACAGGAACCGCAATAAGCAGCGTGACTACTACAGCAATGAATACCAGCAGAATTGTAATACCTGTACTCATTACCGGAGCACCTCCTTATTTAGTTTTCATTGCACATTTACAACACTACAATTTTATACTGTTTTCACAAATTTGTCAATGTTTTAAAAATATTCATGTAATTTATTGCACATAATTTCGCGGCATGTGGCGGAATCGCCGGGAATATTCAGGATTCTTCGTCAGCGGAATCTTGGTATTCTTCCAGTGCCCGACGGATTTCGGAACTGCCGAATCCCTTCCGCGTCAGAAAACCGGCGGCACGGCGGTACTCTTTTTCATCCAGCCGGTGCGGCGTGCCGAGCTTTGCGAAGGCGGCACTTTTTGCAAGTTCATACTCATCGCGGGCATCCTCCTGCTCTTCCAGGACGGATTCCACCAGTTCCCGGTCCACGCCTTTCTGTGCCAGCGCATAGAGGACTGCCTTTTTCCCTTTTTTCGCACCGCTGCCCGCAAGATACTGCTCCACGTATGCGCGGTCGTCGATATAGTGAAAGCTCTCCACGTACGAGACAGCCTCTTCAATGGCTCTCTCGGGATAGCCGTCTTTTCGTAACTTATCTTCCAGCTCTTTTTTCGTCCGCATCTGTCCGAGCAGCAGATACATCGCGCGGTGTTTGGCCCTTTTAGTCAGCACTTCCCCTGCCAGCTTTTCGTAAACCTCATCGGGAAGCTCCTCCTGCTCTTTGATGCGGGAAGCGCGGATTTCCCCGTTATAAAGAACCAGATCCTCTCCGTCATCGAAGAGGATCCGTGATTTCTTTTTATTCAGAGGACGAATCTCTGTCACAAACATTTATTCGTCGTCTCCTTCGGTTTCCGGAACTGCTGCTGTTTCTTCTGTGCCTTCCGGCGCTTCTTCCTTGATCAGGCCGTAAGCCACGCGCACTTTGTGCTCGATCTCATCCATGATTTCCGGATGCTCGCGCAGGTATGCTTTCGCATTTTCGCGTCCCTGGCCGATCTTGTCGCCGCCGTATGCGAACCATGCGCCGCTCTTCTGTACGATGCCGACGGAAGCTGCCAGATCCAGAACGTCTCCTTCTTTGGAGATTCCTTTTCCGAACATGATATCAAATTCTGCCTCGCGGAACGGCGGAGCTACTTTGTTTTTCACGACTTTGATTCTGGTACGGTTTCCGACCATCTCTCCGCCCTGCTTTAAGGCTTCGATTCTTCTGACATCGAGACGGATGGAAGAATAGAATTTCAGTGCACGGCCGCCGGTTGTGGTCTCCGGATTTCCGAACATGACACCGACTTTTTCACGCAGCTGGTTGATAAAGATAACAATACAATTGGATTTGCTGATCGCTGCAGTCAGTTTCCGGAGTGCCTGAGACATCAGACGCGCCTGAAGTCCGACGTGGGAATCTCCCATGTCGCCGTCGATCTCGGCTTTTGGAACGAGTGCTGCAACAGAGTCCACGATGATGATGTCTACCGCACCGGAACGGACCATCGTCTCGGTGATCTCAAGTGCCTGCTCGCCGTTGTCCGGCTGTGAGATATAGAGGTTTTCAATATCAACACCGATGTTTTTGGCATAGGCCGGATCGAGCGCATGCTCTGCATCGATGAAGCCGGCGATTCCGCCGCGTTTCTGTACTTCGGCTACCATGTGGAGCGCTACGGTTGTTTTACCGGAAGACTCCGGTCCATATACCTCGATGATTCTTCCCTTCGGCACACCGCCAAGACCGAGTGCGATATCCAGGCTTAAAGAGCCGGTCGGGATGGTTTCCACGTTCATGTTTGCTGCGGAATCTCCGAGCTTCATGACAGCTCCTTTTCCGTACTGTTTTTCAATCTGTCCAAGTGCGGCATCGAGTGCACGCAGTTTATCTTCGTTATTATTTCCCATACTGAATATTCTCCTTACCATGCGAACGTCCGTTCGCTTCTGTATCCATACTATTACAAATCTGCTTTGTTGTCAACTGTTTTTCTTTTTTTCCTGTGTCTTTTTTCAGCCCCCAAATCCTCTGCACCGGAGCTGCTTCGAATATATCCTTATGCACAAGTGTAGCATATTCCACTCTCCTGCCGCAACCCAAAAATACTGCAAAAAATCCCGAAACGGCTTTTCTTTCCTCTTCTGCCATTTCGGGATTTTTTTCTTATTTTTCAGAATGCAGACCAGCTTATCCGATCAGCCAGTTGTACATTTCCTCGTACTGTTTTGCGGAATTCGCCCAGGAGAAATCCTGTGCCATTGCGCGGTCGATCATCTTGTTCCACTCGCGTTTTTTGTCGTAATAGATGCGCTCTGCGTACCGCACGGTACCCATCATCTCATGCGCATTGTAGTTTGTGAAGCTGAATCCAGTTCCTGTTCCCTCGTACTCATTGTACGGCTCTACGGTGTCTTTGAGGCCGCCGGTCTCGCGGACAATCGGAAGGGTTCCGTAGCGGAGGCTCATGAGCTGGGAGAGTCCGCATGGCTCAAACAGGGACGGCATCAGGAAGGCATCGCAGGATGCATAGATCTTGTGTGACATTGCATCGGAATAGTAGATGTTTGCCGAAACCTTCTTGTCGTATTTCCATGCGAAGTGGCGGAACATGTTCTCGTAGCGCTCCTCGCCGGTTCCAAGGATCACAAACTGTACGGCATCCTGGCACATCTCATCCATCATATAGCTGATGAGGTCGAAGCCCTTCTGATCGGTCAGACGGGATACGATACCGATCATCATCGTCTTCGGATTGACCTCGAGTCCTAACTCCTCCTGCAGTGCCAGTTTATTTTTCACTTTCTCTTTACGGAAGTTCTTTACATTGAAATTCTTTGCAATCTGAGCGTCTGTCTCCGGGTTCCACTCATTGTAGTCGAGTCCGTTTACAATACCGCGCAGATCGTTTGCTCTTGCACACATCAGACCGTCGAGTCCTTCGCCATAGAACGGGGTCTGAATCTCCTGCGCGTATGTATTGCTGACGGTGGTGATCGCATCTGCGTAAACCAGACCGCCCTTCAAGTAGCTGGCATCGTGTTTGAACTCCAGCTTATCCGGTGTGAAGTAGTAGTCGGAAAGGCCGGTAATGCTCTGAATCGTCTTGCGGTCCCAGATGCCCTGGAATTTCAGGTTGTGGATCGTCATGACGGTTTTGATTCCCCGATAGAATTCATCTGCCTGGAAACGCTCGTGCAGGTAAACCGGAACAAGACCGGTCTGCCAGTCGTGGCAGTGGATGAGATCCGGGCGGAAGCCGATGGTCGGTAAAATGGAAAGCGCTGCTTTACTGAAGTAAGCAAATTTTTCCAGATCCCACGGCATGCCCGCATATGGAGTGCTTCCTCCGAAATGCTCCTCGTTGTCGATAAAGTAGAATTTGATGCCTTCATATTCCATCTCGAAAATGCCGACATACTGCTGTCTCCAGTTCAGATCCATGTAGAAGTTTGTCACATACTGCATCTGATTTCTAAACTGTTCTTTGATTCCTGCGTATTTTGGAATCACCACGCGCACATCAAAATACTCTTTCGGGAAGTATTTCGGCAGAGAACCTACTACATCCGCCAGACCGCCTGTTTTGATGAACGGTACACACTCTGAAGCCACGAACAAAATATTTTTCATGAAAAGAATCCTCCTGTAATTTCATGCTGATTATCGCATCTTTGTTTTTCTGTAATTCCTTCCTTTTTGTCACGATCCTATGAAACGCGAAAGGATAATCAACGTCCTGTCTGTATTATACCGTACTTTGTCCAGAAAAAAAAGTCTAAACTTCTGTAATTTCTCCGTTTGTTCGGATTTTTTTGTTACTTTTTACTGATTTTTCAGTTCAAGACGTATTTTATCTGCAATTAATGCAATAAATTCAGAATTTGTCGGTTTACCCTTGCGGTTGTTCACGGTATAGCCGAACAGCTCGTCGATTGTGTCCATTTTGCCGCGGCTCCAGGCCACTTCAATCGCATGGCGGATGGCACGCTCGACACGACTTGACGTTGTCTGGTGGCGTTTCGCGATGGTCGGATAGAGAATCTTGGTAATGGAATTGAGCATTTCCGTGTCCTCTACGGAAAGCAGAATCGCATCGCGCAGGTACTGGTATCCTTTGATATGGGCAGGAACGCCGATCTCGTGGATCATATTTGTCACATCGATTTCCAGACTGTTTTCCGGTGGACAGATCGGCTCTTTTCCGGAGTTTGTAAAATTTCTTGGATGGTATCTTCTTACTGCTGTCATTCCTTTTGTTGCTTTGATCCGGTTCAGAAGAGTTTCGTTGTCGAACGGTTTTAAGACGTAATAGTAAGCACCGAGCCGGAACGCATCTTCGGTGATCCTCTCCTCTCCTACGGCGGAGACAACGATAAAGGCAGGTCTTTTTTTCAGATTTTTATCCTCATTGACTTTCTCCATTACAGTCAGACCATCCATCTTCGGCATGAAAATGTCAAGCAGTACGACGTCCGGTTCTTTGTCGCGGATGATACTGTAGATATCATTTCCGTTTCCGGTCTGCCCGATCAGTTCAAGCGTGTCATCCTGTTTTATGACGTTCCCAAGCATTTCCTGCATGCGTTCGTTATCATCCGCGATGGCAATGTTGATCTTTTCCATAAAGCTCTCCTTTGCAAAAACTCATAGTCTTTCCGGAATTTCACTGCATCCGTTTTCTTCTGAACTTTTTCCAATCACACAGACATTATAATTTTATTTTTTCGCATTTTCAATATATTTCCCGTAATTTTTTGAAAATTCGATCGACATTTTCCGTAAAAATTCGGAAGTTTGTAACAATTTCAACCAAATTAACGCATATTTTTTCAGTTCCGTGCAAGCATGTTTTCCGCAAAGACACCGTAGCCTTTTTCTGGATGGTTTACGAAAACATGGGTAATGGCGCCGATCAGCCTTCCGTTCTGGAGCACCGGCGAGCCGGAATTTCCCTGTACGATGCCGCCGGTTTTCTGCAGCAGCCGTTGATCGGTAATTTCGAGCACAAAATTTTTGTTCGTATTCTCGCTTCCAAGATCGATTTCCGTAATCTCCGCCTCATACTCTTCTACCGTATTGTCCACGCACATCCGCACGGTGGCCGGGCCCGTCTCGATCTCCTGCCGGTAGGCAATTTCCGTCACGGTAAGCGGCAGTGCACTGCTTTTTTCCCTGTCCAGAACGCCGTGGATACCGTAGATGGTATTCTCCGCCACTGACCCGATACGGTTCTTTTCTTCGTAATGGATCACGCCCTGCAGTTCACCCGGTACACCCGCTTTTCCCGGGATCACAGACAGAATCTGTGTCAGATACAGTTCTCCGCCGTTCAATTGGAGCATTTTTCCGGTATCGATATCACTGATTCCATGGCCGAGCGCTGCAAAGGTTCCGTCCGGTTCCACGAAAGTCAGTGTTCCGATTCCCTGCATATTGTCGCGGACCCAGGCCCCGAGGCGGCAGGTGCCGTCCTGGCTTTTCTGCGGTGTCACCTGCACTTCGATCGTTTCCCCGTCCCGAAGCAGGGAAAGACACACCGGGGAACCGTTTGATACTTTTACTGCATCAATCAGATCCTGCTTGCTGCGGATGCTCTGTCCGTTTACTTTTGTGATATAGTCGCCTTCCCGCAGAATATTTTCTGACGGACGGCTGACGGTTCCGTCGGACGAACGGATTTCGGCTGTACGGATCACCATCACACCGTCGGTCTCCATATAGATACCGACCGGCGCTCCGCAGACGGCAACTTTCGGCCGTTCTTCCTGGATCACACGGATCTTTTTCAGCGGGATCCCGGCGGCGGAACATTCTACAACCGTTTCACCCGTTTCTCCGAATCGGTTTTTTCTGCTTCCTTCGTATCTTCCGAAATCGTCAGAAGCGGATGTTTCGTGAGCGGCTGAAACGGGCTTTCGCTGTTCTCATCCACATACATCGTATCCGGCAGGGATTCGCGCATGGCATCGTAGCCAAGAAGAACGGCGAGGATCAGAAACAGCGCCGCCAGCGCAAGCAGGACTCTTCGGTATTTTTGTTTTCTCGTCATTTGCATTCCCATCCTTTCCGCCGCAGGGCAGAACTGCGGCATTTCTTTTGTTTTCGCGGCGGTCGTCAAGTTCTCGTGCAGGCACGGACTTTGACTCGCCGCCCGCGAAAAAGAGGGAAACCACGCTTTGTTTCGTGATTTCCCTCTTAGTATGCGGACTTCTCTTTATTTGAGTCTTGCAGATTTTTGTACCTGTGCCAATTCCTTCATCTCGCTGGCATTTGCCAGAACAGAATCCGTAATTTTCGCGCCGCCGAGCATTCTTGCCAGTTCTCTGACAGAATCTTCCTCGGATAATGGATGGATCGATGTGACGGTCTCGTTTTCTTCGACGTTTTTTTCGATTTCAAAATGAGAATCTGCCATCGCTGCGATCTGCGGCAGATGGGTGATGCAGATGACCTGATGGCGCTGCCCGATCTGTGCCATTTTTTCGGAAACCTTCTGCGCCGTCCTTCCGCTGATTCCGGTGTCGATTTCATCGAAAATCAGGGTTTCTGTCTCGTCGCGGTCGGCAAGAATCGTCTTGATTGCAAGCATGATTCGCGACAATTCACCGCCGGAAACAACTTTCGCCAGCGGACGGATCGCTTCGCCCGGGTTTGTGGAGATTAAGAACTCCACAGCATCGGTTCCGTTTTCGGTGTAGCTTTTTGTCTTTTCAAATGAAATTTCAAATGCGACATGCAGGAAATTCAGGTCGCGCAGACCTTCGATAATCTGTGTTTCGAGCCGTTTTGCATAGTTTCTGCGGATTTTGGACAGATTATGTGCGGCCGCATCCAGTTTCTGCTCCGTTTTCTGTAACTGCTCCTGCAGTGCGGCACGGCAGCTCTCAAAGTTTTCCAGTTTTTCCAGTTTTTTCTGCTGTTCTTCGCGATATGCGGTGATCTCTTCCATCGTCTTTCCATACTTTGCTTTCAGGCGGTTGAT
The DNA here is from genome assembly GCF_003479865.1 of Blautia sp. AM47-4. Classification (NCBI taxonomy): domain Bacteria; kingdom Bacillati; phylum Bacillota; class Clostridia; order Lachnospirales; family Lachnospiraceae; genus Blautia; species Blautia sp. AM47-4. Next base: position 101,221 of record NZ_QUHY01000006.1, on the reverse strand, counting down.
CTCATCGAGCCGCTTTTCCGTCTCGTAATACTCTTCTTCGGAAAAGGTCAGTTCGGAAAGATATGCGGAAATTTCGCGGTTGAAATCATTCAGCAGTCCGTCAATATCGGAAAGGGTCTGCGACGGACCGGAAAGTGCATCGTCGTACACCGCGGCCTGCTGCAGCTCCCGGATTGCGCGGCCGACCTGCTCCCCGGCGCTGTTCTCTGCACCGTAGCCGGTGATCGCATATACCGTCTGCAGAGATTCCGCGATCTTTTTCGCATGGCCCATTTTCCGGTACGCAGTTTCCAACGCTTCGTCCTCGCCCTCTTTTAGCTCTGCCTGATCAATCTCGTTGATTTCAAACGTAAGAAATGCTGCCTCCCGCTTTCTTGCCTCCTCGTCGAGTTCGTACGCCGAGAGCTCCTTTCGGACATTCTTCCACTCCTGGTACAGCGCCCGGACCTCTCCTTTTGCCGTGGCCGCCTCGGTTCCCGCAAACGCGTCAAGAATCGCGATCTGCCGGTCCGGATAGAGCAGCGACTGGTGCTCATGCTGGCCGTGGATGTCGAGCAGCAGGGACGCAAGAGCTTTTACCTGCGAGATATTGCATGCCTCGCCATTGATGCGGCAGACGCTGCGGGATCCGGTGATCTTTCTGGAAATAATCACCTGACCCTCCTCCGCCTCGAGATCCATCTCTTTTAACAGCTCCAGCACATGCGGATTTTCGGTTTCAAAGACCAGTTCCACCAGCGCGCTTGTCTCTCCCGTCCGGATCATCTCGCGGGATATCTTCTTTCCAAGCGCCGCGTTGATCGAACCGATCAGGATGGATTTTCCGGCTCCGGTTTCTCCGGTCAGTATATTCAGGCCCGGACCGAACTCCACTTCCGCTTCGTCGATCAGGGCCAGATTTTTTACGTGTAAGTTTGTGAGCATTCTTTTCCTCCGGTGTCACACCTGCTGTCATCTTTTTGTCTCTTTTTGCAGAGACGTGCGTTCTTTAGAACTCTTCGCCCGTCTCCTCCATGCCGTCCACCATTTTTTTCAGTCGTTCTGCTGCCACAAGCGCCGCATCATCGTCTCTTGCCACGCAGAGAATCGTATCGTCTCCGCCGATGCAGCCGACAATTTCATTCCAGTTCATCTCATCGAAAGCCGCTGCCGCCGCCATCGCCATTCCAGACACGGTTTTGATGACCAGAATATTCTTGGCAAGATCAACGGAAATATACGCGTCTTTTAACACGCGCGCATAGCGGCTCCCAACCTCGGACGGTGCGTTCTGCAGAACCGCATAGCGGCTTCCGCCGTTCTCTTTTGGTACTTTTGTGAGCTTCAGCTGGCGGATATCCCTCGAAATCGTCGCCTGCGTTACGGCAAAGCCGCTCTCCTCCAGCTTCTTTGCCAGCTCCTCCTGTGTTTCAATGTCATATTGGTTAATTAATTTGATAATCTGTGCATGTCTCGCGATTTTCATTTCAAGCATCCTTCCCCAGTAACTATATCTTAAATGTTTGCCATTTTCTTTCTTAATGTCTCCAGAAAACTGATGTTGCTGATCTTCACAATCAGAGTATCCCGTCTGGCCTTTTTGATCACGATCCGGTCGCCGGTTTTCATCGGAACGCGGGTGCCGCCGTCAAAATATGCCATGCCCTGTTCAATGCCGCCGTCTCTCGAAGGCCCGAGCTCCACCTCGATCACATCCTCTGCCGGAAAGACAATGCTTCTCGTATTCAGGGTGTGCGGGGCAAGCGGTGTCATCAGCATCAGGCTGGCTGACGGTGAGATGATCGGGCCGCCCGCGGAGAGGCTGTAGCCGGTCGAACCGGTCGGCGTTGCGATGATAATGCCGTCGGCGCTGTAGGAATTTAAAAACTCCCCGTTGACGTAATTGTCGAACCGGACGACACGCAGGTTTCCCTCACGGGTGATCGTAATGTCGTTGAGTGCCGCGTCCTCCGCAATCAGCTTTCCGTCCCGGTAAATCGATCCGCAGAGCATCATGCGGTGCTCAATCGTATACTCATCTGCCATCAGATGATCCAGCGCCGGATAAAGCGTGTCACGGTCGATTTCCGCAAGATAGCCGAGCGTTCCCAGATTGATGCCGAGCAGTGGAATCTGTAAATCCACCACGTCGCCTGCTGCCTGCAGAAGCGTGCCGTCACCACCGAGCACCAGAATGCCGTCGATATCTGACGGAACCTTCGCCGGATCCGTATAATGGTATTTTTCCCCTTTTTCGCTGTTATCGCAGAGAAGACACGTTTTTCCGCGCTCCTCCAGATATTGCCTGATCTGGTCTGTCACGGTAAGGTCCGGGTCTTTTGCTCTGTTTGTGATCAGGTAAAATCGCTCCATATCATGCTCCTTAACCCTTTTATTTATCCAGTGTATCGTGTGCGCTCTTTACAACGGCGTCTACATCGACATTGGTCTCTTCCTCTGTCACGCCGTCCGGCAGCCGGACAAGATGAACGAGATACTCGATATTTCCCTCCGGTCCTTTGATCGGAGAAAATTCCAGATGGCGCACGCCGAAGGAAATGCTTTTCGCATAGGAAATGACCATCTCAATGACTTCTTTGTGTACAGCCGGATCACGGACAACACCCTTTTTGCCGACTTTTTCGCGTCCTGCCTCAAACTGCGGCTTGATCAGAGCTGCAATTTCGCCGTTCTCTTCCATCAGATTCCGGACCGGAAGCAGCACCTTGGTCAGGGAGATAAACGATACGTCGATCGATACGAAGGACGGTCTCTCCTCGATATCCTCCGTCACGACGTAACGGATGTTCGTGCGCTCCATACAGACAACGCGCGGATCGTTCCGCAGCTTCCAGTCGAGCTGGCCGTGGCCGACATCCACGGAATATACCTTGACGGCGCCGTTCTGCAGCATACAGTCGGTAAAGCCGCCGGTGGATGCTCCGACATCCATGCAGACCTTTCCATCCAGGGTAAGGTCAAAGTTTTTCATTGCTTTCTCTAACTTTAAGCCGCCGCGGCTCACATACGGCAGTGGTTTTCCTTTTAAGACAATCTCCACTTCTTCCGGGAACATGGAACCGGCTTTGTCCTCCCGCTCATTGTCCACCAGAACTTCTCCTGCCATAATCATGGCTTTCGCTTTTTCCCGCGATGCGGCAAGGCCCCGTTCTACCAGTAATACATCTAATCGTTTTTTCATCTTTCTTCCTGCCCCCGTTTTCTATAGTATTCCTCAATTCTGCCGCAGATATCTTCCGGCGTAAAGCCGACCTGTTTCATCTGGTATGATACACTTCCGTGCGGAATAAAGCGGTCCGGCAGTGCAATGATCTCCACGCCGAACGGAAGGTCTTCTTCCTCGGCAAAAGCAAGGACGCGCTCTCCAAAGCCGCCGTCTTTTACATTTTCCTCGAGTGTTACGACAAGCTCATACGTATCGGCAAAGCTTCGAAGAAGTTCTTCATCGATTGGTTTGACGAACCGCGCATTCACAAGCGCCGCATCCATATCCATCCGCTCTTTTAACTGTTTCTGCACTTCTTCTGCCATTTTTACCATACTGCCGACGGCAAGAAGTGCAACACGGCTTCCCTCATGGATCACTTCTGATTTTCCGAGGCAGATGGGCGCACGGAACTCTTTTAATCCCGTATACGCTTCCCCTCTCGGGTAGCGCACCGCGATCGGGCCGTCGTAATCGACCGCAAATTTGATCATATCCGAAAGCTCCCAGAGGTTCTTCGGTGCAAGAATTGTCATATTCGGCATCGAACCCAGATAGGAAAGGTCGAAAATGCCGTGGTGTGTCTCCCCGTCGTAGCCCACAAGACCGGCGCGGTCAATCGCAAAGACGACATGGAGATTCTGCATACAGACGTCATGCATGATCTGATCGTACGCCCGCTGCAGGAATGAAGAATAAATCGCAACGACAGGCGTAATGCCGCCGAGTGACAGTGCCGCTGCAAATGTCACCGCGTGCTCTTCTGCGATTCCCACATCGAAACAGCGGTCCGGGAACATGTTGGAGAAGCGTTTCAGTCCGACACCGGTCATCATCGCCGCCGTGACTGCCGCAACATCCTTTCTTCGATCTCCCATTTTCCGCATGACTGTGGAAAAGACATCCGTGTACGTCGGATTGGATTTTCCAACCGGCAATCCTGTTTTCACATCGAACGGACCCGCACCGTGGAATCTTGCCGGGTGGCGCATCGCCGGCTCATAGCCGCGGCCCTTCTGTGTCAGGACATGCACCAGAATCGGTCCTTCAAACCGTTTTGCTTCCTGGAAGGTCTTGATCAGCTGAGGAATGTTGTGGCCGTCCACAGGACCTAAATACGTAAGTCCCATATCCTCAAACAGCATGCCCGGAATGATGATCTGTTTGATGCTGCTTTTCGTCTTCCGCATCGCATCCACCATGCCAGGTCCGATGCCCGGAATGCGGTTCAATGCCTTTGTGACGTCCATCTTGAAATCCGTGTACGCCGATGCCGTCCGAAGGCCGGACAGGTACGATGACATACCGCCGACATTCTCGGTGATCGACATTTCGTTGTCATTTAAAACGATAATAAAATTCGATTTCAGGCTGGCCGCATTGTTCAGCGCCTCGTACGCCATGCCGCCGGTCAGCGCACCATCTCCGATGATCGAAACAACGGAATAATTTTCTTTTTTCAGTTCCCGTGCACGCACATAGCCGACGCCTGCGGAAATCGAGGTCGAGCTGTGGCCGGTGTCAAATACATCGCAGTCACTCTCGCTCCGCTTCGGGAATCCGCTGATGCCGCCTTCCCGGCGCAGCGTTTCAAACCCGTCTTTCCGCCCGGTCAGAATCTTGTGCGTGTAGGACTGGTGTCCCACATCCCAGATCAGCTTGTCTTTTGGAAGATCGAAGACGCGGTGCATCGCAATCGTCAGTTCCACGACACCAAGATTGGACGCCAGATGGCCGCCGGTTTTACTCAAAGACTCGATAATAAATTCCCGGATTTCCTCTGCAAGCGCCGGAAGCTGGTCCGCCGGAATCTTCTTAATATCGTTTGGTTTCTGTATTTTTTCTAACATGAAATCATCCCTTACTTTTTTCTGGAAGTCAGAGATTCAAACAGCTCTTCCAGAAATATTTTATCTCCCGGACAGGACAGATTTTTCAGTTCGTCTACGGCCTCTTTCGTGAGCCGTTTTACCTCCTGCTCCGCCCCGTCTGTGCCAAACATCGTCACATACGTTGTTTTTTCATTCTTTTCATCACTGAAAACCGGCTTTCCAAGCTCCTCCATCGTGGATGTGACATCCAGGATGTCGTCCCGGATCTGGAACGCGATTCCGACTTTGGAGGCAATCCGGCAGAGCGCGTCAAGATCATCGTCGTTTGCTCCTGCAAGTGCCGCACCTGCCATCATGGCAGCCTCTAAAAGCGCCGAAGTCTTGTTCTCGTAAATGTAGTCCAGCATCTCACGGTCGATGGCGAAATGGCCGGCTTTTTCATTCATCACGTCAACACTCTGACCGCCCAACATGCCGGAAATTCCGGTTTTCTGACAGAGAATGCCAAAAGCACGCACTACGCGGTCGGTGTGCTCCTCCAGTGGAAAGGCTTTCCAGGCTGTCTCGTATGCATAGTTTAAAAGGGCGTCTCCTGCCAGCACGCCGACGGCCTCCCCGAAGACGACATGGGTCGTTTTTCTGCCGCGGCGGTAATCGTCGTTGTCGATCGCAGGGAGATCATCGTGGATCAGGGAATGGGTGTGAATCATCTCCATGGCTGCCATAAATGGTTTTACAGCCTCCCCGGTTCCGCCGAACAGACAGAAACTCTCCTGCAAAAGCAGCGGACGAAGCCTCTTTCCGCCCGCTGTCATACTGTAATTCATGGCTTTTGCCAGTTCCTTTGCAAAGCCTTCCTCTTTCGGCAGGTAAGCGGCAATGATACTTTCCGCTTCCCGCGTTTTTTCTTCGAGTACCGCTTTAAAATTCTCTGAATGTTCCATCCTCATTCATCTGGAGCATTTTTTTCTCGACGCGGTCAATTTTCTGACTGCATTCGTTCAAAAGCTCCATTCCCTCCTTGTATAAACGAAAGGAGTCTTCCAGGCTGACATCGCTGCTCTCCAGCGTTTCGAGCATCTGATCCAGTTTTCCAAATGCTGCTTCCAGTGTCTCACCGGAAGGGGTTCCTTCTTCTTTTCTCTCTTCTGCTTCCATATTTCCCATGTTTTCTCGATTCTCTGCTTTTTCACGATTGTTCCATCCAGGATACGGCCGATGTCTTCTCTGCGCGCGCTGTGATCTTTCCGTCTGATACACAGATTTCGAGCAGATCACCTTCTTTGACATCCTGCACCGAAGTGATGGCTTTTCCTTCTTTTTCCACGTAGGAATAGCCCTGGTTCAGCTTGTCCAGCGGGGACAGACCCTTCATCGCCTGAATGTAAAGGGCAAGGCGGTGGCGCGCTTCTTTGAGCTTTTCTTCCATCGCATCTGTATACCGACGCTCCAGCTCGGCGTGGCGTGCTCTCTGGTCACGGATCTTATTTTCCGGTCCGAGATACTTCCACTTTGTCTCGTACTGCAGAAGGCGGCTTCTCGCTCTCTGCGTCTGGTTTGCCATCGCATGGTTCATGCGGCTTTTATAATTTTCCAGTGTGTTGAGTACCGCGCGGACATCAGCGACCGCCAGCTCCGCCGCTGCGGACGGGGTCGGGGCGCGCAGATCTGCCACGAAATCGATGATCGTTGTGTCGGTCTCATGGCCGACGGCGGAGATCACCGGCGTATGGCAGGAAAAAACGGCACGCGCTACTTTTTCCTCATTGAACGCCCAAAGATCCTCGATCGAACCGCCTCCGCGGCCCACGATCAGCACATCCAGATTCAGTGCGTCCAGACGGCGGATGCCCTCCACGATGCTGTCCGCCGCTCCCTCTCCCTGCACCAGGGCCGGGTAGAGGATGATCTGGACAAAGGGATTCCGGCGGAGTGCAATGTTTTTGATATCCTGTACAGCAGCTCCCGTCGGTGCTGTGACAACGCCGATTTTCTTTACATACGCAGGAATCGGCTGCTTGTACTCCGGGGCAAACATGCCCATCTCTTCCAGTTCTGCTTTTAGGGCCAGATACTTTTCGTATAAAAGGCCGGCGCCCTCTTTTGTGATCTCTTTTGCATAGATCTGATACTTTCCGTCCCGCTCATAGACGCTGATGCTGCCGCCGACAATCACGTTATCGCCGTCCCGCATCGGGAAGGCAAGGCCGCGCCGCGAACCGGCGAACATGACACAGGAAATGGTTCCTTCCGCATCTTTTAAGGAAAAATAGATGTGGCCGGACGGATGGTATTTACAGTTGCTTACTTCTCCGCTGACGTAAATCCGGCGGAGCATATAGTCCTGGTCAAAGATGTTTTTGATGTATGAATTGACCTGGCCTACGGTGTAAACATTCTGATTTTTATTTCTCATCTTCTTCTCTTGCCAGTTTTCCAAGAATACCGTTGATAAAGGACGGAGACTGGTCTCTGCCGAAGCGTTTTGCCAGCTCAACGGCCTCGTTGATGGCTACACCGACCGGAACGTCCTCGTCGAATTTCATCTCGTAAACGGCAAGACGCAGGATCGCCAGGTCTACTTTTCCCATACGGGTCGTTTTCCAGCCCTCGGAAGTACGGTTCAGCATCTCGTCGATTTCCGGGATGTGCTCGGTCACATGATGGTATTTCTCTTCCATATAGGTCTGATCTTTTTCGCTTACGGTTACTTCTTCATCCTCGTCGTTGTCGTCAGAGTACGTAAAGTAAAGAGACATCTGCTGCGGCATCTCCTCTTTCTCCTGGAACTCTGCGGTATAGAGAAGTTTAAAAATATTTTCGCGAAGTTTGCTTCTGTTCATTGTCTGTTTTAATTCCTTCCTGTATAGTTAATTAACTATTTTTCTTCCATTTCATCTGGCTCTGAATAGTTAACAAGAACCGCGGGGTTGTAAGGGGTCGCCTTATTCCCTCGCGGTTCGTTGTTTTTTATTTCGTCTGTTCCATATTCACGCCTGCAATGGCTACATTGACATCGGAAACTTCCAGGCCTGTCATATTCTCGATCGCTGTTTTTACTTTTTCCTGTACGTTTTTGCAGGTTGCCGGAATCTCGTATCCATATTTGAGATTGAGGGCAAGATCCACGCAGACAACGCCGTCGAGTACATCAACTTTGACACCCTTGGAAAGATTTTTCATGCCAAGCTTGCTGACTAATTCGTTGGTAATATTTCCGGCCATGGAGGCTACCCCGTCCACTTCCGTTGCCGCAAGTCCTGCGATAATAGCTACCACCTCGTCTGCAATCTGCACGGTTCCGATTCCTTCGTCATCATATATCGTATAAGTGTTTCTTTTCTGAATTTTTGCCTCTGCCATCTTAAAGAACCTCCTCCTTGGCTGACTTTCCTTTATTATACCAAAAGTTTTCCGAAAATAAAAGTTTTTTTTATTCTTCTTCCTGTGCCGCGCACCACTCGCGTGCTGCCGGCGTGTTGGCAAGGCCGCCCTGGCCGGTTTCGCGCAGACTCGGATGCATCTGGTCGCCGACTTCCCGCATCGCATCGATCACCTGATCCGGCGGAATGCGGCTTATGATTCCCGCAAGTGCCATGTCCGCCGCAGAAAGTGCATTCACGGAACCGATCACATTCCGCTTGACGCACGGGACCTCGACAAGACCGCCGACCGGGTCACACACGAGACCGAGCAGGTTCTTTAATGCCATCGCTGCCGCATGCGTGATCTGGGACGGAGTGCCGCCGCCAAGTGCGGTCAGTGCGCCTGCCGCCATCGCGCTTGCTGTTCCGATTTCGGCCTGGCAGCCGCCGGAAGCGCCCGCAATGTAGGCCCGCGCCGCAACGACCTGGCCGATACCGGCTGCCGTGTAGAGCGCACGCACGATCTGCTCATCCGCTGTCCCCTTCTCTTTCTGGTAATTCACGAGCACAGCCGGAAGCACACCGCACGCTCCTGCGGTCGGTGCTGCAACGATCCGCTTCATGCAGGCGTTTGACTCACCCATCGCAAGTGCAGATGCCATAACTTTTCCGACAAACGGTCCGCAGAGCGTGTTCCCGCTCTCGACATACGTGCGCATCGTCTTTCCGGCGCCGCCCACAAGACCGCTTCTCGACTGCAGCGAACCGTCGTAATTCCGTTCAGCGCCTTTCATGGCTTCCCACATGCCGCGCATCGTCTCAATGGACTCTTCGCGGCTTACATTTCTCTCATTCATATCGTCCAGAAGGATAACTTCATCAAACGGCAGGTCTTTTTCCTGGCACTCCCGGACAATTTCTTCCAGTGAATTATAAGACATCGTCCTCTTCTCCTTCCGTTACGTTGATGTATGTTACCTTTACAATGCCCTCAAGATGCTCCAGCCATTCCAGCGACTCTTTGGGAAGCGGCTGATCCATCTCCACGACCATGACGGCCGATCCGCCTCTCTTGTCGCGGTAGAGGGACATATTCGCAATGTTGACTGACTTATGTGCCAGCATCGACGTAACCTCGGCTACGTGGCCCGGCTGGTCCAGATTGTGGACGATCAGGGTCGGAATCTCGCAGCTGCAGTTGACATCCAGCCCGTCGAGGCGGTTGATCATGATACGGCCGCCGCCAAGGGAGCACGCCTGCACCTCGAGCGTCCGGCCGCTCTTTCCCTTTACTTCCAGAACGACGCTGTTCGGATGGGCACTCGTCAGATTGGCGATGCCGAATGAATAGGAAAGACCCATCTTCCGGGCAATTTCAAAGCTGTCCGGAATCCGCTCGTCATCCGGCCGCATGCCGAGAAGACCCGCGACGAGACCGCGGTCCGTTCCATGGCCCTTTCCCGTTGCGGCAAAGGAACCGTACATCAGTATTTTTGCTTCCACCGGCTGTTCCCCGAGAAGTTTCTGCGTCATCCATCCAATCCGCACTGCCCCCGCTGTGTGCGAACTCGACGGACCGACCATCACAGGGCCCAGAATATCGAATAAGTTCATTCCTTCTCCTTTTTAAGCGGCATCCCGCTCTTTTGTTCTTAGTTTTTGCTGAATTCGGTCAGCACAAGGTCTTTGTTTCGATCCTGTACCATGCCGACACTCCACGGATTGACAAAGAGAAGCAGCGGATTTCCCTTGAGGTCCATGACCTTCTTCATATCGGATGTACCCTGAATACGGTCCAGGTTGATCTCCTCTTTGTTTGCGATCCAGCGGATATGCTCATACGGCAGGTTCTCCAGACGGATATCCACGTTGTACTCGTTCTCCAGACGGTATTTTAAAACGTCAAACTGCAGGACGCCGACAACGCCGACGATGATCTCCTCCATGCCGCCTTTGTACTCCTGGAAAATCTGGATCGCACCTTCCTGTGCAATCTGGGAAATTCCCTTGACGAACTGTTTTCTCTTCATCGTATCGAGCTGGCGCACTCTTGCAAAATGCTCCGGCGCGAAGGTCGGAATTCCCTCGTATGCGAATTTTTTGCCCGGCATACAGATCGTATCTCCGATAGAGAAGATGCCCGGGTCAAATACACCGATGATATCGCCGGCGTATGCTTCATCAACAATATGACGGTCACTCGCCATCATCTGCTGCGGCTGGGAAAGACGCATTTTCTTTCCTCCCTGCACATGGAAGACTTCCATTCCGGCGTCGAATTTGCCGGAGCAGATGCGCATGAATGCGATACGGTCACGGTGTGCTTTGTTCATGTTTGCCTGGATTTTAAAGACAAACGCAGAGAAATCCTCTTTGACCGGATCGATTACGCCGCAGTCTGCCGTACGCGGAAGCGGCGGCATCGTCATCGTGAGGAAGTGCTGCAGGAAAGTCTCCACACCAAAGTTGGTGAGCGCAGATCCGAAGAATACCGGGGAGAGCTCTCCCTTGCTGACAAGCTCCTGGTCAAACTCTGCACTTGCGCCGTCGAGCAGCTCGATCTCATCCATGAGCTGTTCTTTCTGGTCCTCATCGACCACATCGAGAAGATGCGGATCGTCGATATCGATTTCTTCCTCGATACCTTCCTTTGTTCCCTTCATTGTATCGGAGAAGGTAAGGACTTTCTTTTTGTCACGGTCGTAAACACCACGGAATTTCTTTCCGGAACCGATCGGCCAGTTGATCGGGCAGGTTGCAATGCCGAGCTCTTTTTCAATCTCGTCGAGCAGCTCGAAGGTATCGTTCGCATCGCGGTCCATCTTGTTGATGAAGGTAAAGATCGGGATGTGGCGCATGACACAGACTTTAAACAGCTTTCTGGTCTGTGCCTCGACACCCTTCGATGCATCGATAACCATGACGGCGGAATCGGCTGCCATCAGGGTACGGTACGTATCCTCCGAGAAGTCCTGGTGTCCCGGGGTATCCAGAATGTTGATGCAGTAGCCGTCGTAATTGAACTGCAGAACGGAAGAGGTAACGGAAATACCACGCTCTTTCTCGATCTCCATCCAGTCGGATACGGCATGGCGCGCAGTCGCTTTTCCTTTTACGGAACCGGCGAGATTGATCGCTCCTCCGTACAGCAGGAATTTCTCAGTCAGTGTGGTTTTACCGGCATCCGGGTGGGAAATGATGGCAAAGGTACGCCGTCTTTCAATTTCTTTTGTATAATCAGGCACGGTTTTATCTCCTTTAGAATATAAAATCTTATTTACTATGTTTTCCATGTTTATGCTTTTTAGACATACTAATTTATTCTATTATATGCCACCATTCCTGTCAATCGTTATCTTGACAGTTCATTCATAATCGAAGCATAAATCTTCTGACTCCGGTTTTCCCAGTTGCTGCAGATCTTTTTGGCCGCCTCCTCGGACGGAACCGTCACGACAATCTCAAAAATAGTCGTCTTCCGCTCTCTTGCCTGACAGCGGACCTCGTAGTCATCTCCCGCGGTCTTGTAGTAATCGGCCACAACGGACGCTTTTTTCCGCAGTTCATAGGAGTGTTCCTTCATATAGCGGTCGATTTCCTCCCGGATTTCCGGAGAGATCTCGTTTTCGAAGAAGGAAAGCGTCTTGCTGCCCTCCTCAGTCATGTGGTAGTACGAGGTGTTGCGCACCTTCTCGATCTCGATCAGCTTTGTATCCTGCAGCTCGCTTAACGCCTCCTGGAGATGAAAGTAGTTCGTGTACTCTTTTTCCAGGATAAAATCCGAAATCTGTGTATTTGACAGCGGAAAATTCACATTCTGCAGCATGTAGAGAATAATCAGTTTGTATAACGTAAAGGATGATTCAATCACGGTGTGTTTCCTCCTTTTTCTTCGTCCAGAAGCTGTCCCTGATACGCATGTTCTTCTTTCATGCGATGATGCAGCTCATTTAAGACGGTGCGTTTTGCCTGGCTCCATGTTGGTGCAATCAGAAGATCCCCGGGGCCGTCTCCCGTCACACGGTGGATCACAAGATCGGGACGGAGGCGCCGCAGGCAGTCGATGACAAGGGTAAGATACGCCTCCTGCTCCAGCACCTCAAATTTTCCGGCCGCGTAGTCCGCCGCAAGATCCGTGTTTTTCAGCACATGAAGCAGCTGAAGCTTGATGCCGGAAATGGAAAGTCCATTCAGGTAATCCATTGTTGCAAAGACTTCTTCCTGTCCCTCCCCCGGCAGACCGAGGATCGTGTGGACAATCACGGGAATCCCCCGCCTGTGCAGCTCGTTTACTGCCTGTTCAAAACAGGAAAGCGGATAGCCCCTTCGGATATACTGTGCCGTTTTTTCATGCATCGTCTGCAGTCCCAGCTCCACCCAGACCGGTTTGATCCGGTTCAGCTCTTCTAACATAGAAAGAACCTCTTCCCCTAAGCAGTCCGGTCTCGTTCCGATCGAAAGGACCACGACCTCCTCGTCCGAAATTGCCTCCCGGAAAATTTTTTCCAGATATTCTACCGGCGCGTACGTGTTCGTATACGCCTGGAAATAGGCGATGAACTTATGCACCGGCCGCTTTTGCTGCAGGAGGGATTTCTGCTCCCGGATCTGTTCCGGGATGGATTTGTTTCTGTCCCCGGCAAAATCACCGGAGCCGCCCGCACTGCAGAAAATGCAGCCCCGGTCACCGCAGGTGCCGTCCCGGTTCGGACACGTCATCCCCCCGTCGAGCGAGAGCTTGTACACTTTTTCCCCGAACGTCTTTTTCAGATAGGCGTCCAGCGAATAATACGGCTTTCCAAGCCAGTCTGTCATGATTTCTTCCCCTTTTATTCGATGTCTTTTCCAATTTTTTTGAAGTTTTCCCGGATCTTCTGCTCATAGCCGTTCGTTCCAAGATGAAGGAAACGGCTTCCTAAGATCTCGTCCGGCAGATACTGCTGCTCGACGTAGTGATTCGGGTAATCATGTGCATACTGATAGCCTTGACCGTGGCCGAGTTTGGCAGAACCTTTGTAATGGGCGTCCTGCAGATGCGGCGGAACCGACGTCCGCACACTTCCGACCGTCTTCATCGCCGCAAAGACTGCCTCGCACGAAGAATTACTCTTCGGTGCACAGGCAACATACGTGGCTGCCTCCGCCAGAATAATCTGCGCCTCCGGCATGCCGACGCGTTCCACGGCAAGGGACGCGGAAACTGCTACATTTAAGGCATTCGGATCGGCAAGGCCGACATCCTCCGCCGCGCAGATCATGATGCGGCGGGCGATAAACTTGATATCCTCCCCGGCATACAGCATTTTGGCCAGATAAAAGACCGCCGCATCCGGGTCAGAACCGCGCATGCTCTTGATAAATGCAGAGATCGTATCGTAATGCTGATCGCCCGTCTTGTCGTACCGCACGACGCGCTTCTGGATGCACTCCGATGCCGTTTCGAGATCGATATGGATTTTTCCGTCCGCCTGACGTTCCGTCGAGAGGACGCCCAGCTCGATTGCATTTAAGGCCGCTCTCGCGTCACCGCCTGCGATGTCGGCGAGGAACTCTTTTGCATCCGCATCGAGCACAACGTTGTACGTCCCGAGCCCCTTTACCGGGTCCGTCACCGCGCGCTCCAGCAGTTTTTCGATGTCCTCTTTTTCGAGCGGCTTTAATTCAAAGATAATGGAACGCGAAATCAGCGCCCCGTTGACCTCGAAATACGGGTTTTCCGTCGTCGCGCCAATCAGAACGAGTGTGCCGTCCTCCACAAACGGAAGCAGATAATCCTGTTGCCCCTTGTTGAAGCGGTGGATCTCGTCGACAAAAAGAATCGTCTTTTTGCCGTACATGCCGATCCGCTGCTGCGCTTCTTTTACGACTTCTTCCATATCCTTTTTGCCGGCTGTCGTGGCATTCAGCTGGGTAAACTCTGCGCTTGTCGTGTTGGCGATGACGCGGGCAAGCGTCGTTTTTCCCGTTCCCGGAGGGCCGTAGAAAATGACGGAGCCGAGTTTATCCGCCTTGATCGCACGGTACAACAGCTTTCCAGGGCCGATGATGTGCTCCTGTCCAACCACCTCGTCCAGCGTTGTCGGGCGCATGCGCGATGCGAGGGGGGACTCTTTTTCCATTGTGGTTTCTTTCATATAATCAAACAAATCCATGTATTTTTCACCCCATTTTTCTTCCTGCCATTTATCTTATCACATTTTGGCGGGTATCCTCAACCCCTTAATCTCGGATTCTCCGCAACTATGTTCGATGGAATCCGCGGAAGCTATTCTTCAATCAGCTCACGCACCGTCACAAACGTGTATCCCTCTTCTTTTAATTCTTTTACGATCCGCCGCAGCGCTTCCACCGTCGCGCGGTAGCCGTCATGCATGAGAATAATGCTGCCATCCTTCACATTCGGAAGCACCGCGCTGCAGATCGACGCAGTGTTCTGGCTCTCCCAGTCGCGGGAATCCACATCCCAGAGTACCGGGATCATCGTCACTGCAAGGTCCAGCCCCTCTCTCCATTCCCCGAACGGCGGACGGATATAGACGGGATATTCCCCTGTGATCTCGTAGATTGCATTGCTTGTTTTCACGACCTCCTCCCTCGCTTCCTCTTCTGATACTTTCGTAAGCTGAACATGATGAAACGTATGATTTCCGATCAGATGGCCTTCCGCATGCATCCGGCGGACGATTTCTTCGTTTCCGGCAAGACACTGCCCCTGCAGAAAAAACGTTGCCGGAATTTCATTTTCTTTTAAAATTTCAAGCACCTCCGGCGTATAGCACGCATTCGGCCCGTCATCAAATGTCAGCGCCGCACGGCGGGGCACACTTTTTTCTACTTCCGCCGCTGTCTCTTTCGCGCCTTCTCTTTCACACCGTGCCAGCTCTGCAAACAGAATAGCCGCCATTATCACAGCCAGAAGCGGCAGAGGAACGTGCCGCACTTTTCGGAATCTCCGCATGGTCTGCCCTTCGCACTTTCTTCTGCATTCTCTGTATTATATGAAAAACAGGAGAAAAGATGCCGCACCCGGCGGTTCTTTTCTCCTGTTTTTGTTCTTTATGTATCCTGTACCTGAAGAATATACGTACCGGACGCAGTATCCTGGTAAACGATATCTCCGATGGACTGCAGCAGCGATTCGTTCAGCGCATCGCCATATTTCTCCTTTTCTTTGCTTCCCACAAAAATGTAGGTCACATGATACTGCTCCAGCAGGCGCAGCACTTCATTCGTATCGGTCGAGGTGTACATCTGTTTCACATCCTCGGCGCGGACATTTAAGTCTGCGGGATCCCCTCTCCAGAGCCATTCATGGACATACCATCCAAGCACGGTCGGAAGACCGGTCATTGCGGAAACGCGCTCGTAATCGCTGTAGCTGTCGCCGTTCGCCTCAAGCACAACCGGCTGTCCTTCTATTGTTTCATCCAGCCAGCGGATGGCACCTGCGTCCTCGGAAAAGACATTTTCCAGATACGCTGTCGCATCGAGTCCGCGGTACTCGGACAGATCGAAAATATTTCCGAACCAGGAGTACACGCTCGTTCCAAAATAGCCGAAGGTCCATAAAAGCAGTACCAGCCCGATTCCGCCGAACACCTGCAGAATCCGCTCTTTTTTCCAGAGCAGGAACCGCGTGATGATGTAGCTCATGCAGATGCCGAACAGGATAAATGCCTGATACGTCAGCTTGAACATCGTGTTGGAGCGCGCATACGATTCTTCGTAGATATCGCGCACATAGACGAGTTCCGGAATGATGATAAGGCCGATGGCACAGAGGCCTAAAATACCGATCACCATATCGCTCACCGCAATCTCTCTCCAGAAATTACAGAAGGCAGAAACTTTTTTGGGCTTTTCCGCCGTTTCTTTTTCGCCCGGCTCCGGTTTTTTCTCTCCCAGAATCAGGGCAACGGCCTGCTCTTCTACCTCTTCCTGCGTCTTTCCATCGGCAAGTACAATCTGTCCCTGCCGCTCCATGCCCGGAAGATGACAGTTTTTCCGCCATGCTAGCAGAACGGCTGCGATAAACAGCACAACGAGCACCGTCGGAAGGCCCCAGAGAATCGCCAGCTGATACAGCATCGAATGGTGCCTGGCAATGCCGACACCGGAAACCATCGTCTCAAACTTCATTGTAAACGGAAGGGCGACAATCGTTCCAATTGCAAAAACTTCTGCAGCCTGCAGGAGAACCGTTCCGATCGTCTCTTTCGCCCGCGCATGATACCGGTACAGCGCACCGTACAGAGAGAAGCCTGCAATCACGACGAAATAGATAACAAAATCCCAGTAGTTGGACCAGTGGAACACACCGATCAGAAAGCCCGCCGCGATGATCTGCGGCTGAAGCAGAACGCCTTTTAACGACCATTTCCACTCTTTTTCCGGATCACGGCAGGTATTTTTCACGTAGGAATATAAAAGGCCCAGCACCAGCAGGACGAACATGACATTCACCACATGGGCATGCAGGTCGCCGAGCACAAAGGAATACGATGGAAACTCATGAATCGTGCGGTCATTTTCCACAAGCGGGTCATACCCGATATAGCGGGTCGAACTCGGGAACCAGTAAGCCGATTCGTTCAGTCCCAGCCACTGGCGGATGCAGCCGTAAATCACATAGTGCATATTTCCGGCAAGGGAAACGGCTCCTCCCGAAAGAAGACCGCCAATCACCGGTGCAATCTGGCTTTTATTGCCGCCCTCTTTCCGGATGCGGTGGCACGCACGCGACTCTGCCAGATGGTAGGTGATCGAAAACGGCAGAACAAACGCGAACGATGCCACCATCGTACGCATCAGATGGTACGTCTGCTTTACATCCGTGAAGGTAATCTTCGTCAGAAATACGGCATAGAACTGGCCGCCGTAATAGTAGTTAATACCGCTTCCGCTGTACCAGAGATCCTCTGCCGGAACGGCGGTGCTGCGCATCATGGCCTTCATAAAACCATAATCCATGAATTTTTCGGTTCCGTGTGCCTCCGGGTGAAAGCCCGCAAGATAGGTCCAGAGAAGGAAAAAGGCGAAAAACAACACTTCTTCCATCATCAGGAAGTCGATTTCCGGCGCATGGACGCGTACCTTAAAACATCCGAAAATCCAAGAAGCCAGGATCAGTACACCGACTGTGATCAGGCAGACCGGTGCGGTAAACGGAACCAGTCCGAAGCTTCCAAGAGCAAATACAGCAAAACCGGAAACAACGATGCCAAGCACTTTAGAAAACATCCATCCCCGGTCATGAAACCGCGGAAACAGCGCTGCGGCAGCCGGATAAAATCCAATACCGAGCACCAGGGTCATAAGCCACCACTTCAGGAACGAAACGTTGTCCGTTCCAAGAAGCGGCGTTGTGGCCAGCACAAGCAACACCAGCAGAATGCCGGAAACTGTCGTCTTTTTGCTCATCTTTAATTATCTTCCTCTGTCATTGTGTAGACATGACGTTTTCTTGCCATCTCATCGCTTGCAAGATACTCGTCGTAGGTGGTCATCTTATCGATCAGCGCGCCGTTCGGAAGGATCTCCATGATACGGTTTGCTGTGGTCTGTACAAACTGATGGTCGTGGCAGGTGAACAGCAGCACGCCCGGGAATTTGATCAGACCGTTGTTCAGTGCAGTGATGGACTCCATATCCAGATGGTTGGTCGGCTCGTCAAGAACGAGAACGTTTGCACCGGAAATCATCATCTTGGAGAGCAGGCAGCGCACTTTCTCTCCTCCGGAAAGGACTCTGACACGTTTCACGCCGTCCTCACCGGCAAAAAGCATTCTTCCGAGGAATCCGCGGACATACGTTACGTCCTTGATCTCGGAATACTGGGTCAGCCAGTCTGCGATAGTCAGGTCGCAGTCGAATTCTGCGGTGTTGTCCTTCGGGAAGTAAGCCTGTGTGGTAGTTACGCCCCATTTGTAGTAACCGGAATCCGGCTCTTCTTCTCCGGTCAGAATCTTGAACAGCATGGTGATCGCCTGCTCGTTGCTTCCGACGAAAGCAACTTTATCTTCTCTTCCGAGGGTGAAGCTTAAATTATCCAGGATTTTCACGCCGTCTACGGTTTTGGTCAGTCCCTCTACCTGCAGAACGTCGTTTCCGATCTCACGGTTCGGACGGAAATCGATGTAAGGATATTTCCGGCTGGACGGTTTGATATCGTCGAGCTGGATTTTCTCCAGGGCTTTTTTACGGGAAGTAGCCTGTTTACTCTTCGATGCGTTGGCGCTGAATCTAGAGATGAAGTCCTGTAACTCTTTGATCTTCTCCTCTTTCTTCTTGTTCGCCTCTTTCATCTGTTTTACCAGCAGCTGGCTGGACTCAAACCAGAAGTCGTAGTTTCCGGCATAGAGCTGGATTTTTCCGTAATCTATATCTGCGATCTGGGTGCAGACTTTATTCAGGAAGTAACGGTCGTGGGATACGACGATAACGGTATTCTCGAAGTTGATCAGGAACTCCTCAAGCCACTCGATCGCATCGAGGTCCAAGTGGTTGGTCGGCTCGTCGAGAAGAAGGATGTCCGGGTTTCCGAACAGGGCTCTTGCAAGAAGAACTTTGACCTTCTGGCTGCCGGTCAGGTCTGCCATCTGTGCGTAGTGCAGTTCCGGCTCAATGCCAAGGCCGTTTAAGAGCTGCTCTGCATCGGTCTCTGCCTCCCAGCCGTTCATCTCTGCAAACTCACCCTCGAGCTCGCTCGCTTTGATACCGTCCTCATCGGTGAGTCTTCTTTTGCGTACAGCGCCTCTTTCTCTTTCATGATCTCATAGAGACGGGCATTTCCCATGATAACGGTGTCGAGTACCGGATAGCTGTCGTATTTGAAGTGGTCCTGCTCGAGGAAGGAAAGACGCTGGCCCGGTGTGATGGTTACGTCTCCGTTTGTCGGTTCAAGCTGGCCGGACAGGATTTTCAGGAAGGTTGATTTTCCCGCTCCGTTGGCACCGATCATGCCGTAGCAGTTTCCCTCGGTGAATTTGATATTGACATCTTCAAACAACGCTTTTTTTCCGACACGAAGTGTCACATTATTTGCTGCAATCATACTTTTTAAAACCTCATTTTCTTATTCTTAATTGTAAACGTGAAGTTACCGCCGGGGTTTCCCGGTCATACGGAGTATAGTCTACCATAGGTTTCCGTTTTCTGGCAAGTAGGGAAAGTCCTTATTCTTCGTCTTTTTCACCGGAAATTGTAAAAAAGCTGTCATCCCGGTCTTTTTTGTCGATCAGTTCATTGTACTGCAGGCATTCATACTGCCGTTCGTACTCGAGATCCTCCTCCGGCGCATCGCTGTCGTTCCAGCGGTACCAGGTTCCGTCACTTGCTAAAAAGCCGAGGTGATTGAGCGCCGGCATCTTCTCGCGCAGGTCAAGCAGATACTCGTTGTACGGCGTCAGTTCCAGGCCGGTAAGGCTTAACGCATAGCTTGAGAGATAGTTTGTGCTGATCCAGACATTGCTCTCGGATTTCATGCTGTAGTTGGTCCAGATGAAGAACGGGGTTCCATAGAACTTCTCCTGATCCTCGACCGAAAGATTCTGATAGGCGTCTCCGGCAATCCATGTTTCAAACGCATCCGGCAGTTTCGGGGAATGATCGCCGAACATAATGATCATCGTCGGCTCGTCCACCTGCTGGAAATACCGGATCAGATAGGAAATTGCCTCATCGGAAAGCTTTAACAGGGAGAAATACTGATCGGCCTCATCACTGTCGTAGCCGTTGCAGTTGATATCCGCCTGGAAATAACGGTTCGTGTAGCCACTGTGGTTCTGCATCGTCACATCAAAGAGGAAGAACGGGCTGCCCGGCTCCTTGTTCTCGTAGGTTTCCACGATCTTCTCATAGTTCGCCTGATCGCTGATCATGCCGCGGTACCGCTTGGCCGTATCGGAGAACTGATCAATCGAGATGAACTCATCAAAATCAAGGAAACGGTATGCCGTGCTCCGCTTCCAGTTTGTCGCCTTGTTCGGATGCATCGCGATTGCCTGATAACCCTGGTCTTTTAACGTCGTGACAAGGGAATACTGGCTGTGCGTAAAGTAGCTGACGTACGGCACCATGCCCGGGAACCGCTTGCAGGAGTTCCGGTCAGGAACTCATACTCCGTTTTTGCTGTTCCGCCGCCCTTGGTACACGTCAGCGTGTGCCCTTTGATGATATTTTCGGTCAGCGAGTCGAGGAACGGCATGTAGCTCTCGCTCGTCTGCGGATCGCCGACGGAACGGTAGTCAAACCACGACTCGTTCATGATCGCGATGATGTTGACGGGTGTCACGCTATCCGCATTATCTTTTCGAAGATCTTCTGTTTTCGTCTCTTTCTCGCTCGTATCGGCAATCGCTGTCACTTCGTCTTTCGAATAGCCGTCCGGCGGTGTCAGGCGCATGTATTTGGCGACCGCGGTAAAACCGACCGTCGTTCCGTACTGGCGGTATGTCTTCGCCGGATTCCAGAGGTCACTGATGACACCGAACTCGGCGTTCCAGTTCAGATTCATGTACGCCAGGTATGTTCCGAGCGTCAGCGCAGCAGCAGCCACGCGGAGCAGAATTTTATTTCTCGTTTTCCGTGCAAAACGGTATTCCCGGCCCTGCAGCCAGAGGCGCACAACGAGCATCATCGTGATAAACGAAGTCACGATTTCACCTGTGATCTCGAATTTGTAACCGCCGACTACGTCCGCCGCCGTCGCAATGCTGTACAGGTCGATGAGCTGGAACGCTTCTCCGCGGAACAGATAAACATAGTAGAATACCAGACTCATGCAGAAATAAAAGATGTTCATGAAAATCATCGCGCGGCGGATGGAGTTCAGAAAGAGGGAAACGAGAATGGAAAGTACGAAAATGACACCGATATTCAACAACGCATAATACCATTTCATCTCCCGGAACTGGCTGTTTGTGACAAATTCCAGTGTGGCAAACAGATAGGCTGCGTTTGCCAGCATCAGAATCGGCTGTTTCCATCCCACATAGCGCGGTTTTGGTTTCTGGTCCGGCTTTGCAGCAAACCGGCAGAAACTGACGACTGTCGTCAGTATGATACACGCCAGCAGGCACGGGAACAGAAAGTGAATACTCCACTCCCGGTCTGCCGCCGTCGTATCCAGCAGCGGGCGCGCCAGAAACAGCAGCACCGCCAGCACGCCGAAATACAAAACAAGAAACGCGCACCGGACGCGCTCCTTTTGATTCTCTTTTAATCTCTGATAAAACTTCTGCATCGAAACTTTATGCTCCTTTTATAAACAAGAATTATAATCCTTCCGTAAACGGCTCGTCCGCCGGATAGCCGCCGCCTAATTTTTGCATACAGCGCTGGATGGAATCTTTTGAATTTCCCCAGTCCTTATCCTTGTTGCGGTAATCGAATTTGTCAGTAAACCATGTTACCTCTTCCTGCAGCCGCTGGTAATTTTCTTTCATGATTTTGAACAGAACCGGGTAAAATTCCGCTTTCTGTTTATCATTCAGCTTTTTCTCCGCCGTTTCTACCAGATCCGCAAAATGCGGCAGACAGAAGCCTTTTCCCTCGCGGAACAGTCTTGCAAACTCCTCATCTTTTTTGTAGAGATCAAAGAACGTATCAAGATAGCGGTTATAGTTTGCCTTGAAGTGATCGCAGACGTAGCACGAATGCGTCTTCTCATCAATCCACTGGCCGATCGCAGTCTCACGGCCCTGTTTGTCGAGGGATGTCTTCTGCATCCGCTTGAACACCGAGGATTTTCCCGGTGCAAACAGATCCATCTGTGCGGCAAGCTCCTGGTTCAGTTTTTTCAGATGGGTGGATAAAATCAGACCGCTTCCGAGACGGTTTCCGTAATCGTACATCATTTTATAGTGGTGGCGGCAGAATCCCATCGCGTCTGTTTCCGCACGCACATCATCCTCCATATAGGATGCGCCGGAACCGAGCGCAAACGAAATCGCATGCTGCTCTGCTTCCCGCTCCAGATAGCAGAACGGGCACTCATCTTCCGCCTTGAATGCATCCATCAGCGGAATGGTATGGATCGACTCTTTCATATGCAAAAACCTCCGATTTTATTTGTTGGTGCTTTCTACAGCATACACAAAAACCTCTCATTTGTCAAAAGAACTCTTTTTCCTGTTTTCCTATTATTCTGATGGATAATTTCTATATTTTGCACAATTTACATGTGCATTATAAAAATTTGAAGTTGTTTCTTTTTGGTATTTAATCGTTTAAGATAAATATTATATAAGTCTTTGTATCACTCTGTTCAGAAAGGAGCCATAGCAATGGGAGAACGTCATACGGAGGAGATGCGCCTCCTCGGTCTTACCATCGCTTTTTATCGCAGAGCACGCGGATTAACGCAAAGTGAGCTTGCCGAAGCTGTCCAGATCAGCCGTACACATATGAGCAACATCGAAGCGCCAAACAGTCATACCTCTCTGTCTCTAAACAAGCTGATGGATATTGCGGAAGCACTCGAAATTCCGCTGAAAACATTATTTGATTTCAAACGGTAAGCCCGGAAAGCTTCCGTTTTTTATAGCAGATTTTTACAGCAACCCCCCGCAGCCGGTGTGCGCCCGGTGCGGGGGGCTTTTTCTCTCTTATTTTCCCGAAAAATCCGGAGTTCCGTCAAGATTATACGGGGTCACCTGGTATACATAGTAGTTCAGCCAGTTCGTGTACAGATTGTTCGCATGTGACCGCCATAAAAGCACTGGTTTTGTATTTGGATCGTCGTTTTTATAATAGTTCTTCGGAATCTCAATCGGAAGTCCTTTGTCTTTATCGCGGTGGTACTCGCCGTCGAGCGTCATACGGTCGTACTCCGGATGACCCATCACAAAAATCTTTCTTCCCTCTTCCGCCATGCCAAGATAGAATCCGGCTTCGTCGGACTCTGCGAGAATCGTGACATCTTTGCAGGCACGGATATCGTCGATCGGTACTTCTGTGTGGCGGGAATGCGGTGCCAAAAACTCGTCATCGAAGCCTCGCACAAGCGGGATCTTGCGGTTGTTGACTTTGTGCCAGAACAGCCCGAATTTCTTCTCCGGAAGCATCCGTTTCTTCAGTCCGTAGAAATGATACAGACTCGCCTGGGCTCCCCAGCAGAGGAACATCGTGGAGGTAACGTGTGTGTTCGTCCAGTCCATGATCTTTGTCAGTTCATCCCAGTAGTCAACTTCTTCAAATTCCATCTGCTCGACCGGTGCACCGGTGATGATCATACCGTCGTAATAATTTTTCCGCACATCCTCAAATTTCACATAGAACGTGTTCAGATGGCTGGTCGATGTATTTTTCGCCTCGTGGCTTGCCACCATCAGAAAGGTGACATCAACCTGCAGGGAGGTGTTGGAAAGGGAGCGCAGAAGCTGCAGCTCGGTATCTTCTTTGAGCGGCATCAGATTCAGGATCATAATCTTCAGCGGACGGATGTCCTGATGAACCGCTCTTGTCTCGTCCATGACGAATATATTTTCGCTTTCGAGTATTTCTTTTACAGGTAAATCTGCCTGAACTTTAACCGGCATATTCTTTTTCCTCGTTTCTATTCTTCTTGATCTGCCGCGCTTTTCTCTGCGCAGACAGGCGGTTTGCTTTTTCCGGCAGGAATTTCTGCCGTCCGTTTCCGATTATAGCAGATTCCCGCGCGGGATGCAAACCGCCTTTGCAGATATTTCGTTATTCTTCTGTCATCTTCAGAAATTCCTCTTCTGAGATCACCGGCACGCCGAGTTCGCGTGCTTTCCGGTTTTTGGAGGAACTGGATGTCGTGTCGTTGTTGATCAGATAGCTCGTCTTTCCCGTTACACTTCCGGTGGCTTTTCCGCCGAGCTCCTCGATTCTTGCCTTTAATGCATTCCGGTTCGGGAAATGTTCCACACTTCCGGTGATAACGAAGGTAAGACCGGCTAATTTCTGTTCTTCCTGGCTTGCCTGCGGCTTCTCAATCGTCAGATACGACAGAATGCGCTCAAGGCGTTCTTTATTTTCCTCATCCGCAAAGTAATCCACGATGCTTTTTGCAATCACTTCTCCGACACCGTCGATCTGCGCGAAATCCTCCGCCGATGCATTCCGGATCCGGTCGAGATCGAAATCGAAGGCTTTGCAGATCATTCTCGCGTTTGCAAGACCGATATTTAAGATGCCAAGTCCGAAAATCAGACGGGGCAGCGTTGTGTTTTTCGCGCGCTCGATGCTGTCGATCAGATTCTGGTATGATTTTTCACCGAAACCGTCCATCTCCACAATCTCGTCGCGGTAGCGGTCGAGACGGAAAATATCGGCAAACTCACGGATGAAGCCGTGGCCCACGAATTTTTCGAGCGTTGCCTCCGACATGCCGTCGATGTTCATCGCGTCGCGGCTTACAAACAGGGTGAATGCCTTCATGAATTTTGCCGGGCACTCCGGATTCGTACAGTAGAGGGTCTCGACATTATTCATCATCTGAATCCGGGTGGCACCGCCGCAGGCAGGACACGTTTCCGGAATATCGCGCACGCCGCTTCTCGTCAGATTCTCTGAGATCTGTGGAATGATCATGTTTGCTTTGT
The DNA here is from genome assembly GCF_003479865.1 of Blautia sp. AM47-4. Classification (NCBI taxonomy): domain Bacteria; kingdom Bacillati; phylum Bacillota; class Clostridia; order Lachnospirales; family Lachnospiraceae; genus Blautia; species Blautia sp. AM47-4. The sequence continues at coordinate 76,251 of NZ_QUHY01000006.1, read as the reverse complement.
AGACAAGGATTTTATCACCCACACCGAGATCCAGCGAACGCATGATACTGATGTTGTGGACGCTTGCGCGGGAAACCGAAGTTCCTTCCAGCTCGACCGGCTCAAAAACCGCAACCGGATTGATGAGACCGGTTCTCGACGGGCTCCACTCAATTTCAAGCAGAGTGGTCTCCTTCTGTTCATCCGCCCATTTGAAGGCGAAAGCGTTCCGCGGGAATTTCGCGGTTGTGCCAAGTGATTCTCCGTAGGCGATATCGTCATACAACGCGACAAGGCCATCGGACGGAAAATCGTTTGTCTCGATTTTCGTGGAGAAATATTGCATCGCCTCGTCGAGGTTATCTTTGGTGACAGCCTTGTATTCCACCACCTCGAAGCCCTGCTCTTTCAGCCACTCCATCTGACGGATTCTGGAATTTTCGAAATCCTGTTCCGGAGCGCTCACAAGCGCAAATGCCATAAAATGAACGTGGCGTTTTGCCGTAATCTCATTGTTCAGCTGGCGCACAGAACCGCTGCAGAGGTTCCTCGGATTCTTGTATTTCGCATCGACATCCTCGATCTCCTCGTTGATCTTCTCAAAATCGGAATAGCGGATGATCGCCTCGCCGCGCAGAACCAGCTCTCCCTGGTACGGGATTTTTAAGGGAATATTTTCAAACACTTTTGCATTGTTCGTGACAACCTCTCCGATCACGCCGTTTCCACGGGTGACGGCCTTTGCGAGGGTACCGCCGCGGTACGTCAGAACGACGGTCAGACCGTCCATCTTCCAGGATAGCAGCGTTTTGTGATCCCCGATGAAGCTGCGGAGCACTTCCACATCTTTCGTTTTATCAAGGGAAAGCATCGGCGACTCGTGCGCTTCTTTCGGCAGTTCGTCCATCGCCTCGTAGCCGACTTTTGTGGTCGGGCTTCCGGCGAGTGTTACGCCTGTTTTTTCCTCTAATACCTGCAGTTCGTCATACAGCGTGTCGTACTCCAGGTTGCTCATGATCTCCCGGTCTTCCTGGTAATAGGCTTTTGCCGCTTCGTTCAGCTTTTTGACCAGTTCCTTCATCCGTTCTGTCTCGTTCATCGCTTTTCCTCCCCGATCTGCTTTTTCAGTTCTGCTAATTCTTTTTCCGTTAAAGGGCGGTACTCCCCTGTTTTCAGGTCTTTCAAGTGAATATTCATGATCCGCACACGTTTCAGCTTTGTGACACGATATCCTAATGCTTCGCACATCCGCCGGATCTGACGGTTCAGCCCTTGCGTCAGAATAATCGTAAAGCTGCGCTCTCCCGTTTTCTGGATCCGGCACGGGCGCGTCACGGTATCGAGAATCGGCACGCCGGATGCCATTTTTTTCAGAAATTCCGGTGTAGTCTCTTTGTTTACCTCGACCTGGTATTCTTTTTCGTGGCGGTTTCTGGCACGCATGATACCATTTACAATCGCACCGTCGTTCGTCATCAGAAGGAGGCCTCAGAATCTTTATCGAGTCTTCCCACCGGATAAATCCGCACCGGGTAGGACAGATAATCGATGACGTTGTTTTTCTCCCGTTTTTCCGCAGTACAGACGATGCCGCGCGGTTTGTTGAAGGCGAGATAGACTTTTTTCTCCTCCGGGACAACGGTTTTGCCTTTCACAACAACAACGTCGCCAGGCTCCACCTGCATGCCGGTTTCCGCGCGTTTTCCGTTTATAGTAATCTCGCCCGCTTCTGTCAGACGGTCCGCCTCCCGCCGCGAGCAGACGCCCGCATCACTTAAGTATTTGTTTAAGCGCATGGTTTTATCCTTCCAAAAAAGCAGTTTCATAAAAACCAGAAACTGCTTTTTTTGTTTTGTATTATTCTATTGTTCCTACTGAATGCTCTCTACATATGCTCTCAGGGAAGCATCTGCATCGAGTGCATTCTGATAATCGTTCTGAACCTGTTCGATCAGATTTTTGACTTCTTCGTTTTCGAGCGCCGCTTTCATAGCCTCGGTTACGGCCGCATCGCTGTCGGTATCATCCATGATTTTCAGGCTGCCGTCTTCTGTCGTGTAGAGATAATACTCCGAAAGCATCGGCAGGGTCTGGTTGATTCCCAGATATTTGCATCTGCTGCTGACAAACGCGATGTACGTTCCGTCATTTGGACCGCTGATCGTGTAGGCCTTTACATCTCCGTATGACTCCACATCGCTTTCTGCCTCAATCTGCGCCTGCTCCTCCGCGGTCAGATTATCTGTTACTGCAAAAAGACCGTTGATATCCCTTGCACCGAGCGCGGTGTAATACTGCTCCAGAACGGTGCTTACTTCCGGGACATTGTCCGCGGCAAAGGAGACAGCCGTATTATCGGTATTCTCTGTATTGCTGGTATCGTCTGCCGCTTCCGGCTCACTTGTCGGCTCAGCCTCTGCATCCGGCGCGCTGGCGGTATCGGTACTGGAAGCATCTGCACTGGAATCATTCGCGGAATCCGAAACGTCCGATGAAATGCCTGTGCTGTCCTCAGAATCTGCTTTGCTGTCTGCTTTTACCTGTGTCTTTTTATCCGGCACATTGCTTCCGGTGCTGCTGCTTGTTACGGTTCCGCCGCTCGATTTTCCATCGTTTTTTGGTGATACCAGATGAACGATGAGAAGAACCGCTGCCACAATCAGGAGAATTGCTCCGATCAGAAGCATGTAGCGCAGATTATCGGAAATCCATTCCCGGATTTTATCTTTTGTTGTCATTGGTTTTGCCATATTTTTCCTCCTTCATCAAAACTGATCCGCCGGATCAGTTATTGATATGCTCAGTAAGCAAAAAAACCTCTACTTCACACCGAAGCAGGGGCTTTCCTTGTCCTGCGCCGGTCCTGCCCGCCGCAGCATGCCATGTAGCAAAAACGCGTCTGGAGGGATTCGAACCCCCGACACACGGTACCGGAAACCGTTGCTCTATCCCCTGAGCTACAGACGCTGATGTGATCTGTTTTCTCAACCACACTATGACAGTTTACCACAGACTCCTGCAATTGTAAAGTATTTTTCCCACCCAGCCGCCCATTTTTTTCTTAAATTATTCGCAGACTATTCTGCCACGCAGCTTACGTTTCTTTCTCACACAGCGTCAGTTCCCCGCTTTCCCGGTGGTAATAATAAACGTGATCCGACAGAATCTCCTGCGGCTTGACCGTCTTTTCATTCACGTCCCGTACCATGTCGGAAAGACACTCCTCTGGGAACACATCATAATCTGGAATCACCATGCACTCGTGGATACTGCTCGGAATCACATAAAGACTTGCCTCAAAGCGCTGCGAAAGACTCTCCAGCACGCCGGGATAGCACATGCAGATTGCACCCAGCTTTCCTCTGCGGTTGCTGACCAGGTAAAACTGTTCCGCCAGCGGACCAAGCTCGAACAGGGGAAACGTTACTCCGTACTCCTCTTTCAAATACACCATAAGGCTGTCTGTGCGCACCGGCAGATCCCGCAGGGTGTTCTCCCAGGCACGGGCATCCAGCTCCTCCGCCGAAATTCCCCACAGCTCCCGGTGCGTCTCGTGGATCAGAATTGTCGCATCCGGCACGCGGTTTCCCCGCATCTGGTAATAGTACACGACCGCGAGATCGAGAAATTTTCTGTGTGGAACTTCGGAGAGCAGCGTACGGTTTTTCTCCGCATGAATGAGCTCGCAGTAGATCTGCGGCGCAGCATTTTTCCAGTTGGTAAAAAAGGCAGCTTTCTCCGGTCTTCTCGCCTCCGCTTCCACTTTCCGGTACTGCTCCAGTACCTTTTCTGCAATCTGAGAAAGCGGCACGCCCTGCAGACAGCATTCATACAGAAGCTCCACGTAGATCGTCGGTGCAATCCAGTCCTTCTTTCTGCTGATGACAAACGCCTCTTTTTCGATACCGTTCAGCTTCTGCACCGATTCTACCTTCACCTCAAAATCATCGCCGGCTTTTCTTTTCAGCAGCGCGGCAAGCTGCTCTTTGAACATCTGATAGTCCATTTTTTCCCACCTTTCCTGTTTGATTGCCTTTTGTATTTTTGCTTTACGGAACAAAAAAAGCTCCGGAAAACACAACTTAAAAACCTCTGTACAAATCTGTATATGCCAGAGATTCGTTGGTTCGCGGAACTTCGAACGATGAGAAAAACGGGCCCGGGCTGCTTCCGACAGCCTTTATCAGCCATTTTTCAGACGAATATTCTATTTATTTAGAAAACCATGTCCGCCACAAAGAAAGTTGTGACGGACAACGGCGGGAACATTCTTACTTATACACGGGACAGATATTCACCTGTTCTGGTATCAATTTTGATTTTGTCTCCCTGGTTTACGAACAGCGGAACGCTTACGGTAGCACCAGTCTCAACGGTAGCCGGTTTGGAAGCACCCTGTGCAGTATCTCCCTTGAAGCCTGGCTCAGTCTCGGTGATCTCAAGCTCTACAAACAGAGGCGGCTCGATTGCGAATACATTTCCGTTGTAGGAACATACTTTAACCATTTCGTTTTCTTTTACGAATTTCAGAGCATCTCCGATGGTCTCTTCGTTCAGAGCGATCTGCTCATAGTTTTCTACGTTCATGAAGTAGAATAAATCGCCATCGCTGTACAGATACTGCATGTCTACACGCTCGATACGAGCCTGCGGGAATTTCTCGGTCGGACGGAAGGTACGCTCTACTACACCACCGTTGATGACATTTTTTAATTTGGTTCTTACGAATGCAGCTCCTTTACCAGGTTTTACATGCTGAAATTCAAGAATCTGAACGACCTGACCATCGATCTCGAGGGTAACGCCGTTTCTAAAATCTCCTGCTGAAATCATTCTGATTTTTCCTCCTTAACATAGTACGATGCGCCAAATGCGCACCATAGGCTTATCTTATAATATAATATTTTTCCCGATTTTTCAACTGTTTTTTTTCGTAATCCTGCCGCGGGCCAGATCACGCTCATAAAAGAACAGTACAATGTGTTCCAGATACCGTTTCAGAACGATCTGAATTTCCTCTTTCGGATCGATCGGCTCGGTCAGAATATTGTAAAGTCCGGTCCGTTTTGCACCGTACACATCGGTGAAAAGCTGATCCCCGACAAAGACCGCCTGCTCCTCTTTGATCCCCATTCTCCGGCATGCTCCTGGTAGTTTTTCACCGAAGGCTTGTGCGCATTTTCGATATAGATAGAACCGACCGCATCGGCAAACGGAGCCACGCGCGGTTTCTGATTGTTGGAAAGCAGACAGGTGGAAAAACCAGTCTCCCGGAGAGACGCAAAGAACGCAGCCGCCTCCTTCGTCGCCGGCGCACCGTGCGGAACAAGCGTATTATCGATATCAAAAATCACGCCCCGGTATCCTTTCCGGTACAGATCCGCGTAATCGATCGTATAGGCACTTTTTTCTCTCCGGTCCGGGTAAAACATCCGCATCAGTATAGTTCCCCGGTTCTTCTGGTTTTTTCCACTCATCTTCTTTCTCCAATCCTCTTTTCGTTTATACAGTAACTTTATTCTTCTTTCAGAAACTCCTGCAGAGCCTCAAAATTTGCTTTCATCTGGTCATAGCCGTGCTGGTAAAATTCCCGCAGCCTCTCCTCGTCCTTTTCGAGACGCGATACCGCCGGTATCTCCGGGCGGATCACAAAGACGGAGCCTTCTTCTTCCCATTTTTCGATGCATTCGAGCACCTGGTTATAATGTTTCGCGCGGTTTACAAGCGCACGCACGAGATTCGGGTATTTGCGGAATGCCGCCACATACAGCTCCCAGCCTCTCGTCCCCTCTTTTTTGCGGTAACCGAAATTCCGTGTCAGAATAATGACATTTTTTCGGTGTCCCGTCTTTAAGGAACGAATAATCGGGATCGAATCGGCAACACCGCCGTCGACGTACTCGTTTCCGTCGATCTCCACCATCGGGCAGGCGATCGGCATGCTCGATGATGCACGGCCAATTGCAAGCAGACGTTCTTTATTTTCGCGGTCATCCAGATATTCCGCGCGTCCCGTCTCACAGTTTGTCACAACCAGCTCACACGTCTGCGGCGATGCAAAATACGTATCAAAATCAAATGGAAAAACCTCATACGGATACCGTTCGAACACCATATCCATGTCGAGCAGTGCTTTTTTCTCAACGATTGTCTTGATATTCTTATTGACGTAGCGGTTTTTCTCATCCGTGACAATCATACAGTCCCTCGTTCTGCCAATCTGGCGCGATACATAGTCCAGCGCATTGCAGGCTCCGGCGGAAACGCCGATCACATGAGGGATATAATACTCCTGCTCCATCAGAAAGTCCAGCGCTCCTGCTGTAAAGACGCCGCGATTGGCCCCTCCTTCCAGTATGACTGCTCCGGATTTTGTTATGCTGTAATTTTTTGTCTCATTCATTCTCCTGCACTCTCCTATTTTTCACAATGACACATTACTTCCCGCACAGAGCAATGCCGGAGCAGATCGGAAAATCCCGACACGCTCCGGCCCTTCTGCCTGTTTTATCTGTTTTCCAGCGGAACATAGTCCACTTCATCTTTGACACTCTTGTACGCCGGGCGGATGATCTTGTCGGTGTTGATCAGTTCCTCCATCCGGTGTGCACTCCAGCCGACGATACGCGCGCAGGCGAACATCGGGGTGTAGAGCTCCAGCGGAAGATCCAGCATGCTGTAAACGAAGCCGCTGTAGAAGTCGACGTTTGCGGATACACCTTTGTAAATATGGCGCTCCTCGCCGATGATCTTCGGAGCCAGTTCCTCGACCATAGCGTACAGCCGGTAATCTTTCTCTCTGTGTTTTTCTTTTGCCAGCTGCTCAACGAAGGTTTTGAAGATGCGCGCACGCGGGTCGGAAATGGAGTAAACCGCATGGCCCATACCGTAAATCAGACCTTTCTGGTCGAACGCCTCTTTGTGCAGCAGCTTTCTTAAGTAATTCGATACTTCTTCCTCATCCGTCCAGTCTTTGACGTGTGACTTCATATCGTCGAACATCCGCACAACCTTGATGTTTGCACCGCCGTGCTTCGGTCCCTTTAAGGAGCCGAGCGCCGCTGCAATTACGGAGTACGTATCGGTTCCGGAAGAAGAAACAACATGTGTTGTAAAGGTCGAGTTGTTACCGCCGCCGTGCTCCATGTGGAGGACGAGGGCAAGATCGAGGATCTTCGCCTCCAGCGGGGTGTATTTCTGATCCGGACGGAGCATCAGCAGAATGTTTTCTGCGGTGGAAAGCTTCTTCGACGGATTGTGGATATATAAACTTTTTCCCTTGATATAATGGTTGTACGCCTGATAGCCATAGACGGACAGCATCGGGAAAACAGAAATCAGGTTAATGCACTGGCGAAGCACATTCGGAAGGGAGGTATCATCTGCGTGGTTGTCGTACGCGTACAGGGTCAGAACGCTTCGGGACAGAGTGTTCATCATGTCCTTGGTCGGCGCTTTCATAACAACGTCACGCACAAAGTTCTTCGGCAGGGACTGCTGCTGTTTTAAGATTGTCTTAAAATGATTGAGCTGCTCTTCATTCGGCAGATTTCCAAATAAGAGCAGATACGCAACTTCTTCGAATCCCATACGGTTTTCACTTAAAAAGCCCTGGGTCAGTTTTTCCACGTTGATGCCGCGGTAGTACAGACGTCCGTCACACGGCGTTTTGACGCCGTTAATGATATCCGAAGACACAACGTTTGAAATCTGTGTCAGTCCCGCAAGGACGCCAACGCCGTTGATATCGCGCAGTCCGCGTTTTACATCGTATTGCCCATACAGCGAAACATCCATTTTGGAGTTATCCAGACAGATGTTTGTCAGTTCCTCTATTTCCGGTGTTACTTTCATGCTAAAAGCCATATGCATTCCCCTTTCTCTTCTCTTTTTTTACTCACTTTCGCTCATTATAGCATTAAACCAGGGGATTCGTATACTGAAATTTTTATAAACATTCGAAAAATTTTCGTAAGATTTTGTCTCACAAAAGGTATCAGGCTTCTGTTTTACATGCATCGAAGGCTTGATCCAGTGCGTCCAGGAAATCTCCCATCACGTAATACAGCGTCTCAAACCGCAGATAATCGAGGACGTTTTCATCCCACATAAACTTCAGCACCGGCGGGAATTCCTCATCGGACTCCCAGAACTGGAAGACGAGCGGCAGAAACGGAAAGACATGAAAAACAAAAGCAGCGTCTCCCGGGAAATATGGTTTTCCGCCAAGGGAAACGCATGCTTTTTTCAGCTGTTCCACATGCCCGTCATACCGTGCGGCGCGGCTGTCGTGAACGCCGGACGCAATCGTGCGGCCTTTGATCGTTCCCTTTAAGGAACTGGTACGCGCATACGTGCCGGCGAGCACAATCTCCTTCTTTCCGCAGCAGAGCAGGTCGAAAATCGTCAGCGTCTCATTGAAACTGCCCTGATGTACATGAAGAAAATGGTCTTTTGAGCCCTCTGCAACGCCGGTATGGCGGTTCACTCTCCATTCTTCAAAAAGATACGGCACATAGAAATAATCGTCATCAAACGCAAAGCCATACTTTCCTTCGATCTCCTTCTGATCGTATGTCAGAAAACGTTCCTGCATCTGATCACGCATTTTAATATAGTTCGACACTTCCATTTTTTGCCTCCCGCTATTTGTCGAGCATCTTTTTCAGCTCGTCCATGAACGTGTTGACGTCCTTGAACTCACGGTAAATCGACGCAAAGCGGACGTACGCCACCTGATCCAGGTCTTTTAAGTAATGCATGACCTTCTCTCCGATCACAGAGCTTGGAATCTCGCGTTCCTCGCCGTTGAAAAGCTCCGTCTCCACCTTGTTGACCATCTCGTTGATCTTCTCGGCGGACACCGGCCGTTTGTGGCAGGCGCGCAGGATGCCGGTCTCGATTTTCGAGCGGTCATACTGCTCGCGGTTCATATCTTTTTTGATGACGATCAAAGGGATCGTCTCCACTTTTTCGTATGTCGTAAAGCGTCTGCCGCAGACATCGCACATCCGGCGGCGGCGGATCGCATTGCTGTCTTCAATCGGGCGTGAATCCACAACCCGGGTATTATCCTGATTACAAAATGGACATCTCATATCTTTCGTCCTCGTTTCTAAATAAGTATTTCGGAAAGTTTTCTACTTTTACAGTATACGCATTTTTCCGTGAAATTCAAGTCAACTGCAGCAACATTTTCGCATATGTTTTTCCATAGGAATCAGTAAAAAGGAGCACCGCATGCGCGTTGTAGATCTCCGCCAGAAAGAAGTTATCAATATCTGCACCTGCAAAACGCTCGGCTGTCCGATTGATGTGGAATTCAATCCAAAAACGGGACATCTTACCGGACTCGTTCTTCCGGGTCCTGTGAAATTCTGCGGCTTTTTCTGCCACGGCGAGGATTTTGTGATCCCATGGGACCGCATCTGCCAGATCGGCAACGATATCATTCTCGTCGAAATTCCGGAAAAAGAGAAAAAACAGCCCTGATCAACGGATATGAAAACCGAATTCCGATTCCAGCGGAATCTTCGTCCATTTTGCATCCGTGATTTCGATGTAGCTGGAGGTGCGGATCCTTTTGATCATCTCCGTGATCGTCTCCTCATCACCCTGCACCTCCATCTCCACCGTCTCATCCCAGCAGTTTCTCACCCAGCCTGTCAGCCCGAGCTGGTAGGCAGCATAATACGCCCGGTAACGGAACCCCACGCCCTGCACCTGGCCGTAGAAAATCACATGGTACCGGATTTCTTCTTTTTCGTCTCTTCTGTCTCGTTTCGCTGTCTCGTTCATATTTCTCTGCCTCCCAACAGTCATTGCCTAAAATTCGTCTGCCGTCGCACAGTACAGCGGAAGCGGGAACCAGTCGGATGGAATGTTCTTCCAGATTTCAGATGGAACCTTGCTTCCCTTACTTGCCAGCGGTGAAAGAAGCAGTTCCTGCGCCTGCTCCCGGTTGAGTACATCTGCCCCCGGATGGGCTTCCCGTGTCACGGTCACAGTTCCATCTTTTACCGTCACGGTCAGCGGCTGTCCCTCCAGTACGGCAGACCACGTTCCATCGCTGATGCCCATCGTCTCTGCTTTCATGGTCAGCATTGCCTCGATGACGTCTGCAAACTCAAAAATGCGGTACATCGCGGAACCGCAGCGCTCTTTTGTGAAGCCTTCGCAGACTTCCGATAACGCTGCTGCTTTTCCGGTCTCATACACCGGAATGGAAATGAAAAGAGAGTCAAGCGCATTTTCTTTTAAATAAGCGGCAAGTGCAGGAACGAAATCCTGTTCCTCCAACACTTCTGCTTCCACAACCTGGTTTCCGCCGCAAAGTGCCAGATATCCGATCCGCTCACCGTTTTTCCAGATTGCAATTGCCTGCTCGCCGAACGTTTTCAGGCAGGCTTTCACATCCTCTCTTACCACGTAAAGCGGTTTTTCCTCATTCAGCTTCTTTGCAAAGGCTGCCGCCTCTTCGTCCGCTTCGCCGTTTTCCGGAAACAGCGGCGCAAAGGTGTAAGCGGAGAGTTCCCCGTTTTTCCAGGTATGGCGCACATTTGCCACATCCAGGTAAAACGTGTATTTTTCACTTCCCGGCGTAAAGCCAAAGTAGGCATACCGCTGTCTCTGGCCGTCCAGTGCCAGAAGATCACACGTTCCTTCCAGATCCGTAATCCAGTCGCCAAGAAGACGCTTCATGTGGCCTTCGCCCCTTGCCTTTGGATGCACGGAAACGCTTCCCACATATCCTGCGCGGAGCAGCTTACCCCCTGCTGCCATTTGCTGCGGAAGCACCGCAATCTCGGCCCGGAGTCTGCCGTTTTCCGCAACAGCGACGCGGTGGATCCGTGCCATTTCCGGTCCTGCCTGATAAACCCTTGGAATTAACTGCTCAAAGTCGTGCGGACGGTGTGCCGTGCTGAACACGTAGTTTGCAAGTTCGATGCAGTCCTCCCACTCTTCCGGCTTTGCAAGTCTGTACTCTGTCATAATGTAAAAACCTCCTGATCCTAAAAACCCTTTTGTTTTTGCTCTTCTTTTTCTCTATCCTAACGGATTTTTGTCCTTTTGTCACGAAAATTCCGAACAAATTGCAATATTTTTGCTATATCTGGTAAAAAAAAGAAACGCGCCCGGAAATTTTCATTCCAGGCGCGTTTCCCTTTTCTCAACGTTTCCTGTTTTACTGGATTCCTTTTACGGTGTAATCCTGTGCCTCTACGGCTGTTTTCAGCACATCGTCTGATACAGGAGCTGTCAGTGTTACAACGGCTGTTCCTTTTTCATGGCTTACTTCTGCGGATGCAACACCCTCGATTGCCTCAAGTGTTTTCTTCACTCTTGCCTCGCAGTGGCCGCACATCATGCCCTCGATTGTCATGGTTTTTACCATTCCCTGTTCTGTTGTCATGTTCAGATCCTCCTTTAGAATTTCGTTTTTGATTCTTTTATCTTTTGACGCGTCGTGCATCCGAAACAGATTCAGACGCAGGGCGTTTGTCACAACGCAGAAGCTCGAAAGGCTCATCGCCGCCGCACCGAACATCGGGTTCAGCTTCCAGCCGAACAGCGGGATCCATACGCCCGCAGCCAGCGGAATACCGATGATATTGTAAATGAGGCCCAGAACAAATTCTCGTGAATGTTCCTGAGGGTCGCACGGCTTAAGCGGATCGCTGCCGGTACATCGGAGAGGCGGCTCTTCATCAGGACAACGTCTGCCGCATCGATCGCGATATCGGTTCCTGCTCCGATGGCAATACCGATATCCGCACTGGTCAGAGCCGGTGCATCGTTGATGCCGTCTCCTACCATCGCTACTTTTCCTTTTTCTTTCAGGCGGCTGATGACCGCTTCTTTTCCATCCGGCAGAACGCCTGCAATGACTTCGTCCACACCCGCCTCAGCGCCGATGGCACGCGCGGTGCGCTCATTGTCTCCGGTCAGCATCACGACACGGATTCCCATATTCTGCAGCTCTTTCACCGCACGCGGGCTGTCCTCTTTGATGACATCCGCAACCGCGATCATACCGAGCATCTTTCCATCTTCACTGAAGAACAGCGGTGTCTTTCCTTCTTCGGAAAGTTTTGCTGCCTGCTCTTCCATCTGTTTCGCGAGAACCGCTTTTTTCGTAATCAGTGCGCGGTTGCCTCCGCAGAGCTCTTTTCCGTTCCGTTTTGCCACAAGGCCGTTTCCAGGAAGCGCAGAGAAATCACTGACTTCTTCGCGGGCCAGGCCTTTTTCCTCTGCAAGTGCAAGAATCGCACGGGCCAGCGGATGCTCACTTTTCCGCTCCAGTGCAAAGGCACCTTTTAAAAGCTCCTCCTCACTTACACCGTCCGCCGGGACAAGATCGGTTACCTGCGGCTCTCCGCTTGTGATGGTTCCAGTCTTATCGAGTGCAACGATCTGTGTTTTTCCTGTCTCCTCGAGAGAAACTGCGGTTTTGAACATCGTTCCGTGTTTTGCTCCCATTCCGTTTCCGACCATGATCGCAACCGGTGTTGCAAGGCCGAGCGCACACGGGCAGCTGATAACGAGAACGGAAATACCTCTTGCAAGAGCAAAGCTGACGCTCTCTCCTGCAAACAGCCAGATCACAATCGTAGCAAGTGCAATGCAGATAACGGCCGGCACAAAAATACCGGAAACTTTATCGGCCACTTTGGCGATCGGCGCTTTTGTCGCTGCCGCATCGCTGACCATCTGAATGATCTGGGAGAGTGTTGTGTCTTCTCCGACTCTCGTCGCCTCACAGGTCAGGAAACCGGACTGGTTTAAGGTCGCCGCCGATACGCGGTCGCCGGCCTCTTTATCCACCGGAATACTCTCGCCAGTCAGCGCGGATTCGTTGACGGCACTCGTTCCCTCCAGGACAACGCCGTCCACCGGAATATTTTCGCCCGGGCGGACGATGAAATGATCGCCCTTTTTCACCTGATCAATGCCGACTTCCACTTCTTTTCCGTCTCTTAAGAGAACGGCGGTCTTCGGAGCCAGCTTCATCAGACTCTTTAACGCATCGGTCGTTTTTCCTTTGGAAATCGACTCCAGCATTTTTCCGACGGTAATCAGGGTCAGAATCATGGCTGCGGACTCGAAGTAAAATTCATGCATATAGCTCATGACTGCATCCATGTCCCCCTGTACCTGCGCTCCCGTCATGGCAAACAGGGCGTAGACGCTGTATACAAACGATGCGGTAGAACCAAGCGCTACCAGCGTGTCCATGTTCGGTGCTTTATGCCAGAGGCTCTTGAAACCGCTGATAAAGAATTTCTGGTTGATGACCATGACCGCAATGGTAAGCAGGAGCTGTACCAGTCCCATTGCGATGTGATTTCCTTCAAAGAATTTCGGCAGCGGCCATCCCCACATCATATGGCCCATGGAGAAATACATGAGCGGAATCAAAAGAAGAACGGAGCTCAACAGACGGCGTTTCATGACCGGTGTTTCCTTGTCTTTCAGCATCTCTTCGTATTCTGCTGTGGAAGCCGACTGTGATGTGCTTCCCTTCTCGCCTTTTTTCGACGCACCGTAGCCTGCATTTTCCACGGCGGCAATAATCTCTGCCGGGGAGGCCGTTCCCTCCACGCCCATGGAATTTGTCAGAAGGCTGACTGCGCAGGATGTGACACCGGGTACCTTTGACACGGCTTTTTCGACACGGGTCTGGCAGGCGGCGCAGCTCATGCCGGTTACATTGTACTGTTCCATCGTATGTCTTCCTTTCTGTAGTTCTGGATTTTCTATTTCATATACCCTAATGGGGTATCTTGTTTTCTTCTACACTATATACCCTGTCCGGGTATTTTGCAAGTGTTTTTTCAAAAAATTTCCACTTCTCTTCTGCCATCCCCCGCACAATCCGGCCGGACCATCCTCAGAAATCCCTTGACAACCCGGCGCATGTATTTTATATTGAAGCAATCATGGATGATTTTTTCTTCTTCATCCTTCGGAGGTTTTTATGATTACATATGATTATTATCGCATTTTTTACTTCGTAGCACAATATCACAGCTTTACAAAAGCCGCGGAAATTCTGAAAAACAACCAGCCCAACATCACACGGTGCATGAACAATCTGGAAAGTGAGCTTGGCTGCAAACTTTTTATCCGTTCCCACCAGGGTGTCACACTGACAGCGGAGGGCGAAAAGGTGTATGAGCGTGTGGCCGTTGCCTACGAACAGCTCCGCACGGTTGAGGAGGAGCTGGCTCTTGAGCGGTCTCTTGAGAGCGGCCTTATCACAATCGGTGCGAGCGAGACGGCACTTCGTCTGATGCTGCTCTCCCGCCTGGAGCACTTCCACACCCGCTATCCGCACGTCCGCCTGCGCATCTCCAACCACTCGACGCCGCAGGCCATCCAGGCGCTCGAAAACGGTCTGGTCGACTTCGCAGTCGTCACAAGCCCGGTGGAAATCCGCAAACCGCTGCACAAGATCCCGATTTTCCCATTCCAGGAAATTCTGATCGGCGGATCGAAATATGCATCCCTTTCCGCAGAGCCGCATCATCTCGGCGAATTGTCAGAATATCCTTTTATCTCGCTTGCCAAAGACACCGGCACGCGGGAGCTGTACGCCGAGTACTTTCTGAATCACAACCTCGCCTTCCACCCCGATATGGAGGCGGCGACGACGGATCAGATTCTTCCTATGGTCGAGTATAACCTCGGCATCGGATTTTATCCGGAGGAGCTGGCACGCGATGCCTTAAAGAGCCGTACCGTCTGTCGGATTCCGCTCATCGAGGAGGCCCCCAAACGTGAAATCTGTCTTATCATCAACCCGCGGCAGCACCAGAACGCGGCGGCAAAAGAGCTGATCGAGGAGCTTCTGGAACGCGTATAAGATTTTATGAACTTTTGTTTGAAACAGAAAAAGACCCTGTCTACCGGCGGACGGAACATCGCTGCTCCATCCTTCCCGTATACAGGGTCTCTTTTTTATTTATGCCTGCTGTCCGGCAATCTGCTCTTTTTTGTGCGGCATGGCAAATACCATCGCCGTGTAGGAAAGCATTGCGCCTGTGATGTAGAAAAACATCAGAAATCCGCTCCGGTTCAGCACAGCGATGCGGACAATTCCAATCCAGAAACCGACGTTGGACGCCAGGGAGAACACACGCGCAAACATCATGTTTTTCTCCTCACCCTTTGCCAGGCGGACGATCAGCAGCAGCATGGCCGCTGAAAAGAACAGTGTCATACAGCACTCCAGAAATACTTCCATTTTTTCAGCCTTCTTTCTTCACTCTCTCTTATTTCTCAGCGGTACTTTTCCAGTGACATCAGAAGGAAGCTCACCAGAAGAAGTCCGCAGGAAATCCAGATTACATGGATTCCATACAGCATGGAGAACACGCCTCCGATTCCGGCGCCGATGGCGAAAGCCAGAATCACGCCGAAATAGTATCCGGCCTGACGGAGCTGTTCTTTTTTCTTATCCCGCATATACATAGACAGCGCTGCGGTTCCGCTTCGCAGGTTTCCGATGCACATGGTGCTTGCATACGAATAACCGCCGACCTTGCGGAAGGTCTGTACCTGAATCGCGCACGCAAACGATACAAGCATCGCCGCGAGCATATTATAAGAAGACGGAATAAATCCGACGATCGCAAGGATCACAATTTCCGCCGCGAGAAGTACCTGCGCCAGTGCAGCCTCTTTGCATACCGGTAATGCTCCTGGAAATTTTCTGCCAGAAATACACCCATCGCAAAAAAGAGGATCGGGAAGAGATACCGAAGACCTGCCGTAAAGTTTCCTTCCAGAAAGTTCTGGCTCATCAGCACAACGTTTCCCGTCTGGGCATTTGAGAATACTTCATCTCTGCAATTGTACGTGTAGGCATCCTGAAAACCGCCGGACAGCGCCAGAAACATACTGTTGATAAATGCTTCCGACATCTGATTTTCCGAGAGCAGGCGTCCTACAAGGCTTGCTTTCTTTTCCATAAATTTTCCCTTTCTTTCAACAGACGGCCCGGCTTTTTGGTGCCTGCCGTTTTGCTTCCCTTATTATAACCGCCCGCTTTTTGAGATGGAAAAACGGATATCGTATTATGCTCATATTTTTTTCATATGACTATATTGATTTAAAATCATTTTAATATGATACACCGTAAAAAAAAGGAGAAATTTTGTCACTTTGCACAAACAAAATTTCTCCCTTTTTGTAAATTGTCTTTATTGTTCTAAAATTTTCTTACTTTCTTCCTCTCTGTTTCTCACTCTGCTCGCGGTGGTACTGCAGCGTGTAGAGCTGGTAATATCTTCCCTGCGCTGCTAAAAGCTCCTGATGCGTTCCATGCTCCACGATTTTTCCGTGGGACAGTACGATAATCTCATCCGCATGCTGGATCGTCGAAAGACGGTGCGCTACGATCAGCATCGTTCCGATGTTCTTCATCTTTTCCATGGAATCCTGGATCAGAAGCTCGGTTTCGGTGTCGATGTTCGCCGTCGCCTCGTCAAGGATCATGACCGAAGGCTTATGGATGATGGTACGCGCAAACGAGAGAAGCTGGCGCTGTCCGGCGGAGAAGTTGTTTCCTCTCTCCCGCACCGGCTCGTCGAGGCCGTGATCCAGCTTGTTGATAAACTGGTCAGCATTCACGTAATGGCAGACGTCCATGATCTCTTCATCGGAAATCCCCTCCTCGCGGAGAATAATGTTGCTACGGATCGTTCCCGAGAACAGAAAGACATCCTGCAGCATCTGGCCGAATTTTTTCCGCAGGGAATCGATCTTGATCCTTCGGATGTCGATGCCGTCGATCAGAATCTCACCCTTCTGGAACTCGTAGTTCCGGCAGATCAGGGAAAGAATCGTCGATTTTCCAGAACCGGTGGAACCCACAAATGCGATTGTCTCTTTCGGATTGACGTGGAACGAAACGCCTTTTAACACCCACTCGCCCGGGATATAGGAAAACCATACGTCGCGGAACTCAATTTCACCCCTGATGCCGGTAAGCTCGATCGCATCCGGCGCATCCTGCATTTTTGGCTCAAGATCCAGAATCGAGAATACTTTCTCGGCGGATGCAAATGCAGACTGCAGCCAGTTGAACTGCTCCGCCAGGTTCTGGATCGGGTTGAAGAATTTTGAAATATACATGTAAAAGCTGACGATCATACCGCTGGTAAGCGTCTGGCCGAGGAACGACGTTCCCTCCAGATAGCCCTTGCCGCCTAAATACAAAAGGCAGAGCACGGAGCTGATATACAGCATGTAGACGAGCGGACGGAAAATACCAAACACGAAAATCTGCTCCTGCTGTGCGCGGCCGAGTGCGTTGCTCTTGTCGGTAAACTCGCGCATCTTGGCATCCTCGCGGTTGAAGATCTGTGTGATTTTCATACCGGAAAGGTTCTCCGACAGATACGTGTTGATGTCCGTAGTACAGTCTTTTACTTTCCGGTGTGCTCTTCGCGAGAATTTGCGGAAAATAATCGAGAACAGCATGATAAACGGCACGAAGCAGAGCACCATCAGCGTCAGCTCATAGTTCAGAAACAGCATCGCAATCAGAATACCGATGATCACGAAGAAGTTCTTCAGAAGATTGACCAGAAGATTGGTGAACATCAGCGAAATCGCGTTCGTATCGTTTGTCGTTCTCGTGACAAGCTTTCCGACCGGAATCTCATTTAACTGCTCGTGGGAAAGGCGCTCGATGTGGACGAACAGATCCTCCCTCATATTGGAAATGATTTTCTGACCCGTCTTCTGCAGAATCACGGCCTGGAAATACGTGCACGCCATCGAGACAAGAAGGATTGCCGCATAGCCCGCTACCCACAGAATCAGGGTATTCAGCGCGAATTTTCCAACGACGAGCTCCTCAATTTTGCCGACGATCAGCGGCGAAATGATATCGTACGCGATCGAAAACAGCATCAGAAAACCAACAACGATAAACTGGCGGTAAAACGGCTTTGCGTAATCCATCAGACGCTGCATGATTTCACTGTCTTTCATGTTCCGCTCAAAGCCGGTTTCTTTTTCTCCATCTTTCACTACAAACGCGGCCACAATCAGCAGGGTGGAAATCACGCCGATGATCGCGCCGACCCAGAGAATCGGATAATAATTGTGCATTTCTACTCCTCCCCCGCTTCCTCTTCAAGTTTCTGCAGATCGACCATCTTGCGGTACGCCGTGCAGGTCCGGTACAGATCCTCGTGTTTTCCGACTGCATGGACTTCTCCGTCCTCGACGAACACGATCTTGTCCATCTGCTCCACCGTTGAAATCCGGTGTGCGATCAGAATTGTCGTCAGTCCCTCACGTTTTTTGAGATTGTCGAGAATCGTGCGCTCTGTTTTGGTATCGACCGCAGAAACGGAATCGTCGAGAATCAGAATCGGTGCGTGTTTCATCAGCGCACGCGCAATCGAGATTCGCTGCTTCTGTCCGCCGGAAACCGTCACACCGCGCTCGCCAAGAACGGTGCGGTAGCCCTCTTTGAACTCTGCGATATTGTCATGGACATCGGACATCATCGCCGCATCCTCAATGGCCTCCTGGTTTTCGTCATCAAAGGCGAAGGAAATATTGCCGGAAATCGTGTCGGAGAACAGGAAGTTGTCCTGCGGCACGTAGGCACAGCCCTCACGCACGGTGTGGATGGAAACGGTGTTGACATCGTGGTCATCAATGAACAGCGTTCCGTCCGGCACGTTGTAGGTGCGGAGCAGCAGATCGACGATGGTCGTTTTTCCGGAACCGGTCTTTCCGACGATGCCGACACTCTCGCCCGGCTCAATGGTAAACGATACGTTTTTCAGCACATCGTACTCCCCGTCCGGATAGCGGAAGGTCAGATTGCGGAACTCGATTTTTCCATGGATGGACGGCAGATCCTGCACACCGCCGCGGTCCTTCACATCGACTTTTGCGTCAAGCAGTTCCGTAATACGGTTTAAGGACGCTTTTCCACGGGATGTTTTCTCGATCAGCATGGAGACCGCCATGATCGGCCATACAACGGCCGAGAAATAGCCGATATACTCGACAAGCTGGCCGGCGTCGAAGCTTCCGCAGTAAACGAGATAGCCGCCGTAGCCTAAGATTACACAGATGACGGACTCGACGAACAGCGTTACCATAATGTTCAGCAGTGTGGAAATTTTGGTATATTCTACGTTGATGTCCTCGTTCTCGCGGTTCAGTCTACGGAACATCATCAGCTCTTTCGTCTCTTTGACGAATGCTTTGATGACAGCAAGACCGGAATAGTTTTCCTGCGCGAAATCGGACAGCTCGGAAAAGGCCGCCTGGCGCTCTTCCCACTTTTTCATCAGGTATTTGCCGAGCGTTGTACCGGCGGCCATCAGAAATGCCATCGGGATCATGGAAAGGCCGGTCAGGAAGTGGTTCATGCGCCACATTTTGATCACGGCAAGCAGGCCTAAAAACAGCGCATCGCAGAACATCAGAATACCGTCGCCGAAGCACTCCTGCACGGTATCGAGATCGTTCGTGTAAAGACTCATCAGGTTTCCGACTTTGTTGACCTGATAATACTCCTGGGACAGCTCCTTGCTGTGCGCGAACATGCAGGTACGAAGATCGGTCACCACGCGGATTGCGGAGCCGAAAAAGCAGACTCGCCACAGGAAACGGCCGACTACCATGACGATAATGGTAATAATCATGGGCCGGCAGACCTGATCCAGCAGAAATTCCATATCAAACACCGCCGCCTGGCCGTTGACCAGAACAGGGTCGCCGTTCATGCCGTTGATGACCATGCGGTACAGCTCCGGTATGAAAAGCTGGAAATAATCTACGAGAATCAGCGCTGCAAGACCGAGAATCAGAATGGGCGCATTCTTCAGGTAGTATTTGTTAATGTACTTTCCAAATATCATATATTTTCTCCCTCTTTTTGTTTTTGCCATTGTCTGCTATGATCTTTCTGACCATAACAGTCCTTCCCTTTTCCAAAGCGTTTTCGCCCCGGAATGCCTCCTTTCTTCTCCTGCATTTCACAGCTCCGATGCAATTTTAACAGAGATAAACAGAAGGAACTGGACTTTGAAAAATCCAATTCCTTCTGTTCCAATTCACATTCCTGCTCCAAAAGCGTTCCGCTTCTTCTTTGCAGGACACCGTTGTCCTGTGAATATTTGTTCTATTTTTTAGTATACGGTTCTTTTTCTCTCCCGTCAAGCATTTCACGCGTTTTTCTGTTTTCTTTTTTATTTTTTGCCGTTTTCCGCTTTTTTTGCGCAAAATCTGCGCATTCCGGTTAAAACAGCCAAAAGAAGAAGAAGGCTGACGCCAAGTGTGATCCACCACGTTCTGGTCACGGCTGCAATCAGATATCCCACCAGGCAGACACACGCCGTAACGGCCGCATACTGCATCTGCGTCGATACGTGGTTCAGATGGTTGCTCTGCGCACCCGCACTTGACATAACCGTCGTATCCGAGATCGGCGAAATATGGTCACCGCAGACCGCCCCTGCCAGGACGGCGGATACCGAGATAATCATCATCTCCAGATTTGTTCCGGCGGCGAACATGCCCGTTGCAATCGGCACAAGAATCGCGAACGTTCCCCAGGAGGTTCCCGTCGAAAAGGAAAGGAACACCGCCACGGCGAACAGCACCACCGGGATAAAAATACTTGCGGATGCATGGTCTCCCACGACGCTTCCGACAAACTGGGCCAGGCCCATCGCATCACCGACGCCTTTTAAGGTCCACGCAAAGACGAGAATCGTAACCGCCGGAACCATCAGCTTGAAGCCCTCGGACAGGCTGTCCATAAAGCTCTTGAAGGTGATGACCTTCCGCGGCAGATACAGCGCCATCATAAACAGGATCGTCACGACGGAGGCAAAAATCAGACTCGTCTCTGCATCACATCCTGCGAACGCGGAAATCACATTGTCCGCGCCGCCGAGGAAGCCAGTGTAAACCATCGCTCCGATCGCTGATACAATCAGTACGGCAACCGGGAGCACGAGGTCGATGACTTTTCCGTTCGGATTGACCTCCTGCTCGGAAACCTGCTCAAACTCCTCGCCTCCGGTCGTGAAAACATCACCTTTGGCGGCATTATCCTCGTGGAGCTTCATCTGACCAAAATCAAAGCCGGTGTAGCAGATGTAAAAGACCATCGCAATTGTAAGGATCGCATACAGGTTATACGGAATTGTCCGCAGAAACAGCTGGAATCCGCTGATTCCCGCATCCGCCGGCACATACGAGTTGACGGCTGCCGCCCAGCTTGAGATCGGCGCGATAATACAGATCGGCGCTGCGGTGGAGTCGATGATGTATGCGAGTTTCGCGCGGGAAACCTTGTGGCTGTCCGTGACCGGGCGCATGACAGAGCCGACTGTCAGACAGTTGAAATAGTCATCCACAAAAATCAGAACACCAAGCCCCATCGTTGCCAGAAGCGCACTCCGCTTCGTTTTGATCTTCGTCCCCGCCCATTTTCCATACGCCGCCGAGCCGCCGGATTTCGCCATCAGCACGACAACCATGCCAAGCAGGATATCGAAGATCAGAATGTTGATGTTCATGCTGTTCCGTAAAATTTCAAAGAAGCTTGTGAACGCATCCCACGGATGGAAGCCGGTGTACAAAAGGACACCGACTGCCGATCCGATGAACAGGGAACTGTAAACTTCTTTTGTTACAAATGCAAGCAGAATTGCAAGCAGCGGCGGGACGAGTGCCCACCAGGTTCCGATAAACATTGAACCATTCATGTCGTCTGTTTTCCCTTTCTGCTGTTAAGTTCGTTTACACTTCCGGCGTTACAATTTTTCCGGCTACTGCACATGCTGCCGCTGTCTTTGGAGATGCCAGATAAATTTCAACTTTAGAAGTACCCATTCTTCCAAGAAAGTTTCGGTTGTTCGTTGCTACAACACGCTCGCCGTCAGAGAGGATTCCGCCCGCTCTTCCGCAGCACAGACCGCAGCCTGGATGTGTAATCATGGCGCCTGCCTCTGCCAGTGTATCGAGAATGCCCATTTTGCTTGCCTGCAGATAAATCTTGCGGCTTGCCGGTGTTACGATCAGTTTTACGTAGTCGGCTACTTTTTTGCCTTTTAAAACCTCGGCTGCCGCCTGCAGATCCTCGAGACGGCCGTTCGTACAGGAACCGATGAAGACCTGATCGATCGGGGTTCCCTCGAGAACGCTGGTATCACGGATCTTGTCTACCTGGGACGGGCATGCCATCACCGGCACGAAGTCCTCAGCACGGTAAGTGATAGTGCGCAGATATTTCGCATCCTCATCGCCTTTTAAGCTCTTCTGATAGTCATTGAGTTCGATCTCGCAGTATTCTGCGGTCTTCTCATCCGGGGTAAAAAGTGCACATTTGGCACCTGCCTCGATCGCCATGTTGGCAATCGTCATACGGCTTGCCACGGTCATATTTTCTACGGTGCTTCCTGAGAACTCCAGTGCGCGGTACGTTGCGCCGTCTGCACCGAGGTCACCGATCAGACGCAGGATAATGTCTTTTGACATCACATTTTTCGGCAGCTCGCCTTCGATGACAACTTTGATCGTCTCCGGCACTTTGATCCACATCGTACCCGTTCCAAGGATGCTCGCCATCTCTGTGTAGCCGATTCCGGAAGAGAATGCACCGACACAGCCGTATGTCGTCGTGTGGCTGTCGGTTCCGAAAACAACGTCGCCCGGTTTTACGTAACCTGCCTCTGTCATTAACTGATGGCAGATTCCGTCGCTTCTGTGTACGTTTTTCATGCCGTATTTCTTTGCAAATTCATCGCCTTTGTGGAAATGTCTCGTATCGTCCACCTGGCTTGCCGGAACGAGGTGGTCGTAGATCAGAACGACTTTATCCGGGTCCCACAGTTTGGTAAAGCCCATCTCCTCGAATTTATCGCCGACAAACGGGATGAAGATATCATGAATCATGACTCTGTCCACGTTGACCGTCACAATGTCGCCCGGTTTTACGTCTTTTCCGGTGTTGTGGCGGATGATTTTTTCAATTACTGTATTGCCCATCGTTTCTTCCTCCCGCTCTTAATCCAATCCGTTGCGCTTGCGCATTGCCTTTACCAGGCCGCCTGCCTGAATGATATCCATCAGGTTCTCCGGCAGAGCTGCGATCGGGTATGTTTTTCCGTTGTAATCAACATGCTCATTCATCTTGACGGTGATGGTGTCGCCCTCTTTGATATCGTCGTGCAGATCCGGCTGCTCGATCAGAAGAAGGCCGTTATTGATGGAGTTGCGGAAAAAGATCCGAGCAAAGGATTTCGCGATAACGCAGGAAATGCCGAGCGCCTTGATGATCTCCGGTGCCTGCTCTCTCGAGGAGCCGCAGCCGAAGTTCTTTCCTGCCACGATGATGTCGCCCTTTTCAATCTGTCCGGCCAGTTCCGGGCGGAGCGGGGAAAAGCCGTACTGTTTCATATCGTCAATTGTCTTTAAAGCAAGATACTCGGTCGGGATAATGATATCGGTATCAATATCGTCTCCAAGCACCCATACTTTTCCTGTAAATGCTTCCATATGTTTATTCTCCCAAAAATATTATGTATCTCTCAAAGAAAATGGTCAGATCTGGTCTGCGGTCGCAATCTTTCCGGCAATTGCAGATGCGGTTACGGTTGCGGCAGAGCCCAAGTATACTTTGGAACTTGGATGACCGGCACGGCCCTTGAAGTTACGGGTTCCGGTGCTGATCAGCACTTCGTTCTCGCCGATGACACCCTGGCAGCTTCCCCAGCAGACGCTGCAGTTCGGGTTCATCACAATGGCTCCGGCCTCCATGAAGGTGTCGATGATGCCTTCTTTTAATGCCTGGCGGTAGATCGTCTGGCTTGCCGGAACAACGAGGAAACGGACGCCCTCTGCGACTTTCCTTCCGCGGATGATCTCTGCGCCGACGCGGAGATCTTCGATTCTTCCGTTGTTGCAGGATCCAAGGAATGCTTCATTGATCGGCGTTCCGCAGGTCTCTTCTGCCGGAACAACGCGGTCTACGAAATCCGGTTTTGCAACAACCGGGCGGACTTTGGAAAGGTCAAAGGTGTACTCTCTGACGTATTTTGCGTCCGGATCGCTGTGAAAGATTTCTTTTGGCTCTCTTCCGTGCTCTTTCAGGTACTCGATGGCTTTCTCATCTGCCTCAAAGATACCGGTCTTGGCGCCGGCCTCAACTGCCATGTTGCAAAGTGCCATACGGTCGCTGATGCTTAAAGTCTTTGCACCCTCACCGGTAAACTCCATCACCTGGTAGTTGCATCCGTTTGCGCCGACCTCGCCGATGATGGTGAGGATCAGATCTCTCGCATAAACGCCCTCCGGCAGTTTTCCTACAAGATTGAATTTTACGCTTTCCGGTACGAGTACCCAGGAAGTTCCCGTTACCATGCCGTACAGGAAATCGGTACAGCCGACACCGGTGCCGAATGCGCCGAGTGCTCCGTAAGAGCAGGTATGGCTGTCAGCGCCGAAGATCAGCTCGCCCGGGCGGACATAGTTCTCAATCATCACCTGATGGCATACACCTTTTCCTTCCCAGAAGTCAATGTTGTTCTCTCTTGCAAAATCACGCATCTTTTTCTGGGATGCTGCTGTTTTCGGGCTGTCGGACGGAACGTTGTGGTCGACGATGAAAACGAGCTTTTTCGGATCCGCAATGTGCGGGTGGTTTAATTTGTTGCGGTACATATCAACCGTCAGATGGGTGGTTCCGTCGTTGCTCATCAGACGATCCAGTGTTACGGTGTGGATATCTCCCGGCTTTACTTCCGGAACGCCGGCTGCAGCGGCGATAATTTTCTCTGCAATTGTCATTCCCATGGTTCTTACTCCTCCTCGCGGTTCAAAGAAGCAATCAAGCCTCCCTGATTCAGTATGTTCTGCATATATTCCGGCAGTTTGGTGCAGGTGTACGTTTTGCCGTTCACCTCTGCGGTTCCCTCGGACATATGGAGGACCATGGTGTCCCCGTCTTCTACGGCATCCGGCAGGTCTTTACAGACAATCGCCGGCAGACCGATATTGATGGCGTTGCGGAAAAAGATTCTGGCGAAGGATTTTGCGATAACTGCCTGCACACCCAATGCTTTTAAAACACCCGGCGCCTGCTCTCTTGAGGAACCACAGCCAAAGTTTTCTCCTCCTACAACAAAATCTCCCGGTTTTACTTTTTTTGCAAAGTCCGGATCTAACGATTCAAACGCATGGCCTTTCATCTCATCCAGATTCGGCAGAAGCAGATACTGGGACGCGATGATCTGGTCTGTATCAAGGTCATTATGAAATTTAAAAATTTTACCCTGTTCCATTTTCTTTCGTTCCTTTCGCATAAAAATTCTGACAAAATCTATTGTAACACAAAAGATATGGTTTGCAAAAGGAAAAAAAGCAAAAAATATAGGCCGCCTCACCTTTTTCCGGTAAGACGGCCTGAAATGCTTCTTTAGTGGGTCGTTCCCATTGCCTCTTTTACTTCTTCTTTGTTGGTTACGACTGCCTCGATGCAGTATTCCAGAGATTTTGCAATCGTTTCCAGCGGCATGCTTGCATGGTGCTTGCTTTTCCGACTACCTGCTCGCATGCGAACGGTACGTGGATGAAGCCTGCGCGGATGTTCGGATATTTCGTTGCGCACAGGTGAAGCACATTGTACATGACGCAGTTGCATACGTAGGTGCCTGCGGTGAAGGATACGTGGCACGGAAGGCCGTGTTCGCGGACGTTCTGAACCATTGCTTTGACCGGAATCGTTGCAAAGTATGCGGTCGGGCCGTCTGCCTGCAGCGGTTCATCGGACGGCTGCTCTCCGGCGTTGTCCGGGATTCTTGCGTCTGCAAGGTTGATGCCGACTTTCTCTACGGTTACGCATGCGCGTCCGCCTGCCTGTCCGACATCGATGACAACGTCCGGATTGTGCTCTTTGATGGCTGCTTCCACGCAGGAAATACTTCTGGTAAACTCGGTCGGGATCTCAACTTTTACGATCTCTGCTCCGGCGATGGTATCCGGCAGAAGTTTGATGGCCTCGAATGCCGGGTTCACACTCTCTCCTCCAAATGGGTCAAATCCTGTTAATAAAACTTTCATCGTCTTTTCTCCTTTTGTCTCTTAATTTTTGTCTCCTGGTTCTGTCCTTTAATATAACACAGGCTCGGGTGCAATAATCTTTCCCCGGTCCATAATCTGACGGTTATCGGTAAAAATATCGGGTTCCCGGCAGACCAGGTCGAAGTGGCCTTTCGCATTCTGCACGCCGCCGAGCGCGATATTGCGTCCAAGCCCTACGTGGAAAGTTCCATACGCGGATTCATCCTCAATGTAGCAGTTGCCGAGGCAGTTCGAGCACGAATTCAGTCCGATGCCAAGCTCTCCTGCGATATAAATCCGTGGATCGAAATATTCCTCCATATACTTCTTTAAGCGGATGCCGGTCGGTGTCTCCTCGATATCGACATATGTTGTAACTGTAACCAGCGGTTGGATTCGTCATCCAAAATCCGCCGTTTTCCGCACTGCATCATGAATTCAATTCTACTAAAATATTCAAAAGATATCAACCTGTTTCTGATTTTTCTATGAAATTTGCACAATTCTTCCAATAAAAATCAATTTTGCGTCCATACTGTCTGAAAATTTTGTAGAAAATTTCTTTTTCCTCAAAAAGAAAAAGAGGCGTTCACAGCCAGCAGAAACATTTCTTTCCTGCGGACCGTGACAGCCTTTTTGCCGTCTTTCTTTTTCTTATTTCCAGACCGTATCGTAGTTGATCGGTTTATAGAATGCTTTTTCCCGGCTCTCATGATCATCCGGACGGTTGCCGAGAAGCCACATGGTTTTAGTTGCGACTGCCTCCGGGGTCATATCGTATGACTCGAGAATGTTGCACAGGGTTTTCATCTCATGGCCGACTTCATAGACGGTCATATCGCTTCCCTCGTGAGAAACCTGGGTACACATGATGATGAGTTTTTCCGGGTACTTCTGGCAGAGCTCGTAAAACGGCTCCTTGATGCTCGCCGGAATACCGCCGACACCGAAGCTCTCCACAATGATCGCATCGTAGTGCTCAAAAATCGCCGGAAGCAATACCGGGCTGATTCCCGGGATCAGTTTCAAGAGAAAAACGTTATCGCTTAAGTTTTCATAAAAACGAACCGGCTTTTCATACGGCAGCATCGGCAGATACCGCAGAATCCGGCGGTCCTGTATTACCGCAAGGTACGGGAAATCGATGCTGGAAAAGGCATTGTAGCTCTTCGTCCGCACCTTCTTCGCGCGCGTTCCCGCGATGACTTTTCCGTCGAACACAATCTGCACACCCTGGGATGCATCATCACAGGCGTAATAAAAGCTGTCGGACAGGTTTGTCTTTGCATCCGTGATATCCAAATTGATCGGCCGCTGTGCTCCGGTGATGACGATCGGCTTTTCCGAATTCTGAATCATATAGGAAAGCGCCGCCGCGGTGTACGCCATCGTATCAGTTCCGTGCGCGATGACGAAACCGTCGTAATCCTCGTAATGCTCCTTCGCCACTTTCACCAGCGTGCTCCAGTTCTCCGGAACCACATTCGAGCTGTCCAGATTAAACGGATTCACCGCCGTAATCTCACAGAGGCCTTCCACCTCCGGAATATAAGACAATAACTCCTCCGGCGTAATCTGCGGAGTCAGACCATTTTCCGTCTTCTTCGAAGCGATTGTGCCGCCGGTTGCGATAAATAAGATCTTTTTCAATGTAAATCACTCCTGTTTTCTCGTTTGGTAACAAGTTTTCTTTATCTTAGCAGACTTTGGGGACGGCGTAAATGATGAATTTGGAAATCGAGAAACCAATCCTTTCCATTGACGCGAAAAATTCCGTTTGCTATACTGAATTTTAGACACAGAAAATCCTTATCTACGAATTTTACATTCAGAAAGCCAGGCTTCCTATGAATCATGAAAATCATCCCGGTCATCCATATCTTTATTCTTTTCTTCTTGTTTTCGGTCTGACGCTGATCTGCGCTCTGCTTGCGGGATCTTCGTATTGATCGGAGCGTGAAAAACAGGAAGCTGCCGAACAGCGCAGAATCCAGGAGCTGCATAATGAATTTCTGACTCAGAAAGATTAAACACATGTTAAACATACGTGAAACGCCCTTTACCGGCTACGCCTTCAGCAACACCTTCTGCCCGCAGACCGGGATTTCCTCGAGATACTTAAAATACCACTTCTTCCTCCGCGCCGAATACCGCACCACCACCGGAATCCAGCAATTTTCCACTTTCAGATACACATACTGCCCGGAAGCCACTTCCACCTCGCCGTTCTGCTGCTCTACAAATGCACGGTTTTTCTTTATTTTTACAATGCCTTTCGTCATAATGATCATCCTTTCTGAACGGGTTTGAAAAGATACTCTACCTGTATTGTATGCAGAGGGGATAGGAAATTTCCACTTTTCAGGGGCAAAAAAACAGGACACGGGATTCCCCCATTGTCCTGTTCTCCTTTTATCACACACCTGCTTACCCCTCAGCATCGTTCTGCTGCCAAACTTTATCGCTCGAATCAGAACAGCTGCCCCAGCAGTTTCAGCTTTTCCTTTTTGGGGAATGCGGCTTCAAATTTTTCAAAAGCTTCCGGGTTCTTGTCACAGATAAAACTCCAACGCCAGCTGCATGGCCGTTTCATCAGAATCCGCCAGCTTACGAAAAATCACCGCCATATATTTCAATGGTCCGCCCGCCAGATAATCATGATGAAGCTGCGCAAGTTTTGAATCGCGGTATTGTTCCAGCGTCAGCATTTTGCGAAAATTGGCAGAGAATGTTTCTTTCGTCCAATGCTCAAACTGCGCCATGCTGTAATCATGAATCTGTGCAATCGGGGTCTGCAGATAGAAGTGTAATGGGGTCTGGTACCAATGTGCAGCTCCTCGGTGTCCAGAAACGCATCCTTGTGATCGACTCTTCCGGCTTTCCGGATCTGGCCTGTCTGTGCTTTTTTCAGGCAGCCACATTCCCGGCAGCCCGACTCACTGATTATCGTAACACGTAACCTCTCTTTGTGAAACCCCGGAGTCAAAAACAAAAAATCTCAAAACCAGTTGCTCTTGTTCTCCTGGTTTTGAGATTTTTTATGCTGTGTATCTTTTATTTTTCACCCGCCATCGGCTGATGGTCTGCAATTTTCAGAAAAACAAATCCAAGCGCAAAGAAAACCGCCAGACATGCAACCGCTACGTTGATCGTTCCTCCCGCCAGCTTTACAACTGCAATGACTACAGATCCAAGGAAGGAAGCGCCCTTGGCAAAAATATCGTAGATGCCAAAATATTCTCCCGAATTCTCCGCCGGAATAATTTTGGAATAATACGACCGCGACAACGACTGAATTGATCCCTGAAAGCATCCCACTCCAAATGCCAGAATCGCAAAGTGCACCAGCGTCCGCAGTGTCAGCGCATAGAGGCAGATGACAAAATAGCCTGCGATACAGATCAGAATCAGGGATACCGTGTCTTTTTTCCGCGACAATTTTGCAAAAAACAGAGATCCTCCAAAAGCGACAACCTGCGTGGCAAGCAGGAAAACAACCTGTCCGACCGTATTCAGATTCAGATCGGTTCCGATGTTGATGCAGTTGTCAATGATAGTTCCAACCCCATCAATATAGAGAAAGAATCCAATCAGAAAGAAAAATACTTTCCGGTCCGAAACTGCGATTTTTTTCAGGGTTCTGAATATTTTTCCAAATGTCTGACCGACGGTAACCGTTCTCATTTCCACGTAATTCTTCTGCCGATACTCCTTCAGCAACGGCAGCGTCACCACCAGCCACCAGAGAGCCGTCACGCAAAAGCCAATCATCTTAGAGACAAAATCCGGCAGCACCCCGACCATATCCGGCCCCAACACGTAAGCAATCAGTGCTACAAGAAACGGAATGCAGGATCCCAGGTATCCCCACGCATAGCCATAGGAGGATACCTCATCCATACGTTCCTCCGTCGTCACGTCATTCAGCATGGAATCGTAAATCGTCAGCGATGCATTATAGCAGACTCTTGTCACAATATAAATGACCAGAAACAGCACCCAGCTCGTCGCAACGCCATTCAGCACACATCCTGTGATGCCAAGACCTGCCGTTGTGGTAAAAAAGATCTTTTTCTTATCCTTACGATCCGCCAGCACACCGCAGACAGGACCGATCAGTGCCACCACCACCGTAACAATTGAAATGGCAATCGAATAATACGCCGTCGCCTGATCCGAACTGATTTTTCCCGGCCCTGTACCGATTGCCAGACTCTTAAACCAGATCGGAATCAGCGAACAGGCAAGCATAATAAATGCCGAATTTCCCACATCATATAAAACCCATGCAAACTCCTGCTCCGTCAGATTTCGAAACACTTTTGTCCGATGAAGAGCACGAAACAGACCACTCATACTCCAATCCCCACTTTCTTTTATTTTGTCATGCAGTATCAGTGTAGCATAGATTTCTTGATATTCAAAGTATTTTTTTGTATGAAAGTAGCCAAAATCATTTGCGAAACGCCAGTTTTCCCATCCTTCCATGATCCGCCGGAAATTTCACAGCAGATCATTTCGATTTCTCAGATTAATGCCGGTGTCTGCGCCAAAACGGAAAGGATCGCAATCACCGCAAAAATCACAGCAGCTGCCACTGCAGCAATCATAATTTTTCTTTTCATAGCATACCTACTTTCTCTATCATGTTTGCGGAATATTTTGTTTTCGTAATCATATCTTTTTTTCTAAAGACATTATACCCTATGCATAGGAATACATCAAACTTTTCCAGTCCAGGCCATTTCCAGACAGCTTTTAAAAACAGTCTGGCATGACTCCAAACGATTACAGGCGCAGGCGGTCATAACCGTCTGCGCCTGTAGTCGTTTCACTTTTTTTGCAGATGTTTTATAAGAATCTGATTACTATTTTTTTATTTCTCTGCTATACTTATGCTAAGATACCAGACACGCTCTTGCACCGGCCTGGCAGTCCGTGCATTGAGAAAAAATAAGAAAGCAGAGGATCAAAGAGATGACGAAAATCCCAAACAGACTTCACAAATACGTGCCATCTATGCTGCTGTTTCTGCTGTTTGAAGCAGTGGCAGTTACGCTGTGGCTCACAAAGGACAATTTTTTCTATCTGCTGAATTTCAGCTACATCGGAGCCTGCCTTGGGCTTGGAACGGCACTGTTTACCGCCGGGAAACGGTATGCCCGGCATTTCGTCCAGTTGGCGGTGGGCAGCTATATGTTGCTGTACCTTGGCGTGATTTCCCGTGAAAATATGCAGATCGAAGGGTTCTGGTACTACCTGTTTCTCGGCGTTTTCGAAGCAGCAACTATCCACTACGCGGTTGCAAAAATTTTCGGACCGTTGCTTTTTGGGCGTGGCTGGTGCGGTTACGCCTGCTGGACAGCTATGGTGCTGGACTTTCTGCCCTACAATCAGCCGCAGAAGCCACGAAAAGAAAAGCTGGGCTTCCTTCGCTATGTGATGTTTCTTCTGTCTCTGGCGTTGGTGTCTGGGCTGTTTCTGATGCAGGTGGCACATCTGGAGCAAATCATGTTCTGGCTTTTCCTGGCCGGAAATGCGCTTTATTACCTTGTCGGTATTGTGTTCGCCTTCCTGTTTCAAGATAACCGGGCATTCTGCAAGTACCTGTGTCCCATTACGGTTTTTCTCAAACCTATGAGCTATTTCTCTCTTCTGCGCGTCCACTGTGATGAGGATAAGTGTGTCCATTGCAGGAAGTGTCTGCAGGTCTGCCCCATGAACGTGGAGGTTAATAAGGAAACCCGCAAGCGGAAAAACGGAACAGAGTGTATTCTCTGCTATGAATGCACGAAAGTTTGCCCCTCAAAAGCACTGCATTAACCGTTTTTCCTCATCCGTAAGTTTATTCCTCGCTTCGGCTGATTGATCATATATAGTACATTAATGATTGGAATTATCTATATCTTCTTTTAGCATTCTACTGCTACCTTAATTACACCATCTCTCTTACCTTCAAAGAGTTCATAAGCTTCCTCTATCCTTTCTAAGGGATAGGTGTGGGTGATAAGCGGCTCTGTGTTCAGTTTTCTCTCTGCAATCAACCGTAATGTTTCTTCACAGTCACAGCCATCCACCCCTCCGGTTTTAAAGGTAAGATTTTTTCCATACATATCCGGAAGCGGCAGGATCTGTGCCTGATCATAAAGAGCAACCA
Source organism: Blautia sp. AM47-4 (assembly GCF_003479865.1). Taxonomy (NCBI): domain Bacteria; kingdom Bacillati; phylum Bacillota; class Clostridia; order Lachnospirales; family Lachnospiraceae; genus Blautia; species Blautia sp. AM47-4. Next base: position 44,006 of record NZ_QUHY01000006.1, on the reverse strand, counting down.
CCGTCACCAGACCATTTGGTCTCGCGCATTCCCAGGCCAGACGGAAAGTAGCTTCCGCCCCCGCAACCTCCAGCACAACGTCAGCTCCCCCATGATCGCTGTTTGCCCGTACAAACGCTTCACACTTCTCCGGAGAAACCAACAAAATCTCCGGATAATGCTGTCGGATAAACTGCAGACGATTTTTATCCTTTTCACACACAATAATCCGTCTTGGTTTTTTCAGCATTACCGAAAGCAGGGTACAGATACCGGTGGGGCCGGCTCCGATGATCAGCACCGTGTCCTGCTCTGAGATCTCTGAAATACGCGCTGCCCAGTAACCGGTAGCCAGAACATCGCCCACCAGCAATGCCTGTCGATCTGTAACGCCATCCGGAATCTTATTCAGTCCCTGATCTGCAAAGGGCACACGCACATATTCCGCCTGGCCGCCATCAATCCGGCAGCCCAGCGCCCAACCGCCATTTTCATCTGTACAGTTATTCACATACCCTTTCTTGCAGAAAAAGCATTCACCGCAGAAGGTCTCCACGTTTACTGTCACCCGGTCTCCCGGTTTTACCTTGGTAACTGCCTTTCCAACCTCTTCCACAATCCCCACCATCTCATGGCCAACCGTGATCCCGGGTACTGCCCGCGGAACGCTGCCATGTTTGATATGCAGATCGCTGGAGCAAATGCTGGCGAGTGTCACTTTGACAATAGCATCCCGCTCCTGCATCAGGGTCGGTTTTGGCTTCTCTCTTAATTCGAATTTTCCTTTTGAAACGTAGGTATACGCCTGCATATTTCTATTTTCCTCCACGTTTTTTATAATCCTCATCTATACGTTTTTTCCAGTCTGCGTTCAACGGGGCACTGCACCGGACAGAGCTGATTGCTTCGCTGACCACCTCATAATTCAACGCAGTTCCTTCGCTGTCGCACTGATAGTTGACTGCACGGTCTGCACCGATTCCGAACTGGCTTGCGGTCTCTACCGCGTCAATATTAGCACCGAGGAACAAAAACTCCCAACCGTATTTCGCTTTCTGCCGCTCGATCATCTGCCTCACTTTTTCGCTGTTGTACCGGCGGCTGGCATTTTCCATTCCGTCCGTAGTGATTACGAACATGGTGTGTTCCGGTACATCCTCCGGTCTTGCATACTTATGAACATTTCCAATGTGATGAATCGCACCGCCGATGGCATCTAAGAGCGCTGTGCATCCGCGAACTGTATAATCCCGGTCGGTCATCGGTCGGATTTTCTTTACATCTACACGGTCGTGCAGGACTTCACTCACATTGTCAAACAGTACCGTTGAGATCAATGCTTCGCCCTCTGCTTTTTTCTGCTGCTCAATCATAGAATTGAATCCGCCGATGGTGTCCCGTTCCAGTCCGTTCATGGAACCGCTGCGGTCTAAGATAAAAACGATCCCTGTTAAATTCTTTCTCATATGCTTGTCCTCCTCCAAAAAGATCTCGCCCTTGCGGGCTCGCTGTCGCGGTATTCGCCAAGGTTTCGAGCAAGCTCGAACTTTGGCTCATTACACGCGCATATGGCTGCTCGGTTTTGTACCTTACAGTCATAGTATAGCGATTTTCTTTTGTGGAGTGGTCGCATGGAAAGCGACATTTCTTTGTTCTTATGCTCCGATCAGACTCTGGTCAAAGGCAAACAGTGCCTCGTTAATTTCATACACATTATAGTTTCCCCGTTCGACAAAATATTCTACAATGATGTCAAATTTACTTGAATGGGACAATGTGAATCCTGCCTTGCCGAGCATCTCCTGCATCTGGGCAAGCGGTAGCTCCAAAGCGAGGGCAAATGCCAGCACCGTAGGTTTGGATGGCTTATAGAATCTATCCGAACGGATTTTTGAGAAGAGCTTTCTGTCAATATTTGCTTTCTTGTAGCACTATGCATCCGTCATACCGCTTTCCTCAATCTTTCGAAGCAGCATTTCTGAAAAGCTCTCATCCATCTGCCCCAGCGCCTCTTCCAGAGACTGACTGCTGCAGGATTTACAGATTGCTTCGGGCGGCAGCGGGACAGATGCAGCTTCAAAGCAGGATTCCTCTTGCCATGCTTCGGAACACCGACTCTGTTCTGCCCTCCTGTCGGTATGTTCTTCCACATACCTGTCATCTATGTACACTGCGATGTCATCAAACAGCTTTCCGCTAATCTGATATGTCTTTCGGTCAAAAATAACGATATAGACCATCATCTCGTTTTCCAGCAGAAATTCGCTGATGGTATCGACTGCAACCTTCAGAGCCTGGTCTTTTGGATAGCCGTAAACACCGGAAGAAATCAGTGGAAAGCTACAGACTGACAGCCATTTTCTTTCGCCAGATTCAAAGATGTCCGATAACAGGATTCCAGAAGCTCCTGCTCCCGATGCCTGCCATCCCTCCAGCGCGGACCGACTGCATGGATCACATATTTGCAGGGCAGGCGGTATCCCTTTGTAATTTTTGCACTGCCGGTTTCGCAGCCATGCAGCGTACTGCATTCTGCAAGCAGTTCCGGTCCGGCCGCACGATGAATGCAGCCGTCCACACCGCCGCCGCCCAAAAGGGACGTGTTGGCAGCATTGACGATTGCGTCAACGTTCATTTTTGTAATATCGTTTCTGATCATTTGCAACGGCATGAAGCACCCCTCCCATTCGTCCAGCAGTTGAAAATCAACATTAGTAAATAAAATATCCCATAACATAAGCTTCTTTAAAAACACTTTGATTCTTGACTCCAGGAACTTTATCGAGATATTCCATGTCATTACTTGCAATCTTAACTCTTTTTAAGTTAAGATGCAATATTTGAGTTAAAAGTAGTTGAAAATCAACATTATTAAAAATCATTTTCGAAAAAAGTCCGGTGTAGCATGAGCATTACACCCACACTGCACCGGACATTCCACATCATCAACTGCTCTGTCTATTTTCTTCTTCCTGCTCATGCAGCTGCTCTTTTTTCTACTCGTCCCCTTTCAGGATTTCTTTGCCACAATGTCAAGTGATGAATTAAAAAAAGACAAGCAACATCAAAGAAAAATTTCTTTCACAGCACTTGCCTTTTTCTATTATATTATCGTTATAAAAGCTCCTACTTGAATGCTTACAAACTGTTCTTCAAAATCTCCAATACCTCATCATGATTCAACACCTTATATCCACCTTCCATGATGATGGTTCCATTTGCAATACCATGTAACATTTCTTCTGTTGCCCCCAACTCATGGAGATTCATTGTAAGTCCCAGTTCTTTCATCCAAACTTCCATACAGGAAAGCCCTTCTCTGGCAACCTGTTCATCAGCTTTTCCAGCAGGATTGACCTCCCACACATTCACAGCAAAACGGCAAAACTTGCTAAGACCATAAGGCATAATATACCGATATTGAACTTATTATAAATGAATCTATATCACCTGAAATGTTTTCCATTTTCCGGACTTCTGCCTCCAGAAGAAAATGACCGCCCGAATGCTCCAGTCACAAACCATTGCAATAGCAATCCCGATCACGCCCATTTTCAAAACAATTCCCAAGAGCCATGATAAAAGCAGACGCACCGCTATCGTGGAGATAACCGAAACATACATGGTAAATTTCACATCACCCGCTGCCCGCAGCCCATTACTAAGCGCACCGGAAAAGGGATATGCTGCTGCATTAAACACGTTATGGATTAAAACCAGCCAGATTACAAGCCGTTTGGTCTCCGGCTGCAAAGCATAAAATTTCATAAAGAATGGAGTCAGAAGAAAAATCAAAAGATTCCATGCCGATGAAATCAGCAATGTGATTCTTGTCAATCTCTTAAAATAATGCTCCGCAGCATCTGCATTCCCATTTCCCATACACTGTCCAATGACCGTTATAAATACGGGACCCATAGCGACTCCCGCCAGCGCAGCCAATGACCAGATACTTTGTGCAACACCATTTGCAGCAATCTGATATGTTCCAAAAAGTGCAACGATACCGCTTAATGCTACTTTGACTAACTGGAATATACCGTTTTCCATCCCATTTGGAATAGCGATTTTTAGAATTTGTTTCATGAAATCCACATTCCACCGGAAAATCCACTTGCAGCGATAGAACACTTCATTTTTTCTCTGAAAACAAAGTACTGTAATCATCACGGCTGAAAATGTCCGAGCGATCAGTGAAGGGTATGCAACACCTGCAACACCTGCACGCAAAACAAATACACCAATGAAATTTCCAATAACATTGATGATATTGGAAATTACCGACAAATACATGGTCACACTGGTTTTTCCAATACTGCGAAAAAGGGCAGCGCCAGCATTGTAAACCGCCAATGCCGGATAGGAATATGCAGAAATCCTAAGGTATGTAATACAAGAGTGCATCACAGAATCTTCCACTTTACCGAACATCAGACGAAGCATCCCTTCATTTCCAATTAGAACCATCACTGCGATCAGTATGGAAAAAATCGCAGAAAATGAAAGAAGCTGACTGGCGGATTCTCCAGCGTCATCATTTTTCTTTCTACCAATATACTGGCTGATCACAACCGCCCCTCCAGATGCCAATGCTGTAAACAGATAAATAAAAATAGTATTGAACTGATTTACCAGTGAAACACCGGATACTGCCGCTTCTCCTGCGTAGCTGACCACCAGTGTGTCCGCCATCCCTACAAGCATTATCAGCAGCTGCTCTAAAAACAGGGGAATAATCATAGCCATCAACTTCTCGTTTGAAAACAGAGTTGTTTGCTGATTCACGCCTTTTCCTCCTCTTATTGTTATTTTTTTGTTTTACAGATCATATAATCGATTGCATCAAGTGACTGCTGCTTTTCATGTACCTCATCAAGCAATTTGTACCGATATTTTCGCAACATCCTTATCTGCATTTCTTGATCTTCGCATCCTGAAATTTTTGCGATTTCTTCTTTGCTTAATCCGGCGTTTATACGGGAATCATAATCCGGTTTCATGAAATGGCACTCCCTCCTCAATAAAAAATATAGGTGCAGAAATTAAAGCTGTTTGCTTTATCTCTACACCTATATTATAATTTTCTAATTGAATTATATCAAATACTTAGTTTTTATGGTTTGTCCATGCCTAAAAAGCATTGAATATGTTTGATGAATTTTGTGGTTGCTAAGCTAAACGGCTGACCACGTTTCCATGCTAATACACTTGTTGCTGTAAGTGGCGGATCAAGCGGTCTGAATGTAACCTTTGATTGATTCCAGAACGGTACAGCCCCTTCAATCACCAATGAATATGCCAAGCCTCCATTCACCATAATTGCGCTGTTCGTACTTAAATTGCTGGTAAAAACAATATCCAGTTTCTCATAGTAGTTACCAAACCAACTTGCCAACTCACTCTGCACATTCATACGCCTAGGAAGAATCAAAGGCAGTACAGACAAATCTTTTGCGCTTACCGTTTCTTTCTTGGAGAGTGGATCATCCGATTTCATCAGAACCACCCATTTTTCCCTTATATTCAAGCGAATAAATTCATATTTTTCCATATCAACCGGCTCAAGAAGCAAACCAATATCCAGTAGTCCCTTCTCCATTTGTTCCTTTACCAAATCTGCTGTGGCTGTAAAAATGTCAAAAGTAACACGGAGATATTTCCGACGAAAGGACTCAATTATTTTAGGAAGAAGTTGTACAGCAGCAATTTCTCCACACCCAATGGAAATTTTACCTTCCACCTGTTCCTCTTGCTCCACTAATTCTTTTTCTGTCTTATCTACAAGCTGCAAAATTTCTTCCGCACGACGGCGAAGAAGTATTCCTTCATTTGTCAATTTGATTTTCCGTGTCCCTCTATCAAACAGCTTTACACCAATATCTTCCTCCATCTGTGCAAGCTGACGTGAAAGTGTCGGCTGCGTGATATGTAAAACTTCTGAGGCTTTTGTGATACTTTCTTCCCTTACTACAGTCAGAAAATATCGAAGAACTCTAATTTCCACGAAAAATACCTCCCAAATTCATCATGCTTAATAAGTATATTTTAACGTATCTATACTCGAAAGGCAATAAAAAACATCTGCTCATCGTATGCTTACCGGTAATATAATTTTATGTAAAACTTGATAAACCCCTATCATTTAATCGTTCTGTCTACATTGTAGAGCGGGGAAAATCGAAAAACAATGGACGGAGTACAAGTCCTTCCAAGAGGGATAAGAAAACTTCTGAATGGGTAAACAGTGCTAAAAAAGGTTCTGACATTGAAGCACAGCTCCATGTCAGAACCCATTTATTTCACAAATTATTTTTTGGGGTTGCGTCTCCCAGTGTTTTCCGAGCCACGCACTTCCTCATGGTAAAAGTAATCCACAATGACCGGGTGCCCAGGCTCTGCCCGGCCGTAGGGCAGCTCGTTGTCCACGAAGGGACAGCTGTTTTCTTTCGCCAGCCGTTCCGCTTGATCCTCCAAACCACGGAAGTAGCTTCTGTCTCTCTTGTTGTAGATAGCGTTGTACAGCGGAACCAAGTCAGGATGTTTTTTACGTATATAGTCAAGGATGTCTTTTTTGAATCCGCCTCGCAGGTTTAGATTTTCCAGCCACACCAGGTCGCACTGATTTCTGACCTGATGGAAGATAGCCTCAAAATCCGTGATACCGGGAAAAACCGGAGCGATAAAGCATACGGTGCGGATACCTGCGTCATAAACCTGCTTCATGGCATCCAGCCGTCGCTTAATGCTGACGGCATTGTCCATATCGTTTTTGAAATCCTCGTCCAACGTATTGATCGACCAGGAAACCGTGACCTTTCCCAGTTCTTTCAGGAGGTCGATGTCACGGATTACCAAGTCTGACTTGGTACAGATGAGAATTTCTGCCTCACTGCCCCGGAGCTGTTCAAGAAGCTTTCGGGTGTTCTGAAACTGAGCCTCCTGGGGCAGATATCCATCGGTCACTGAACCGATGACTACGCGCTGCCCTTTGTATTTTTGCGGATTTTTGATTGCCGGCCAATGTTTCACATCCAGGAATGTACCCCACGGTTCGGTGTGCCCGGTAAATCTCTTCATAAACGAGGCGTAGCAGTATTTGCAGCCATGGGTACAGCCCACATAAGGATTGACGGAATAGCCTCCCACCGGCAGGGTGGATTTTGTCATAATATTTTTGGTTTCTACATCCTGAATCAGAATGCCGCTCTCTTTTACTTCTGCCATGTCTTTTGTTCCTCCAATACCCGGTAAAAAGCCGTGGGAAATTCTTGTACCATCTGTGCCTCTCCCATGATAGGTAGCAGATCTTCTTTCATAAATACAGGGATGCCAAGCGCATGGGCCTGATGTGTCAGGTTCCACACCCATTCCGGTTTCGATACGGCTTTGCCCTTCCTATGTCCGGTCTCAGTCCCAATGACGATCCACTCAATTTAATACAAACAGCCACCGCTGATGCCTCCTTACCGTTTTAAGATTTAGCCTTCTGCCGCAGGTGCAACTTTCCCGAAGCCGTTCCAGGCATACAGGCCCTTCTTGTCCTCATCGCCCAGGAACTTGTCCACCTGACAGATGTGCAGGATATGGTCGCCCACCTCCACCGACTGCTGCAAGGTAGCCACCATCGCCAGCCGGGTGTCCGCCGGAATCTGGATGTCGCTGCCCTCCACAGCCATCATCTCGATGTTGTTGGCGGCCGCCTTGTCGGTCTCGGCTCCGGTAGATGCTCCGCAGGCCATTACTGCGCCAGCCAGACTCTCGCCGGGAACAGTGACGACGACTTTGCCGGTCTCACGCACACGCTTGCCGGTGTGGGACTGTTTGCCAGTGGCGAAGCCACCATAGGCGGATTGAAGGAGAGGTAAGACACAAAGCAAATGGGAGCCAGGTTCGTAGAACCATCCTCCTTTTTAGAGCAGATCAGTGTCAGCGGATTGGGGGAGGTCAGAACAGTAGCCTCCATAATGTTCAGTTCTTTCATAAAATTCAGACCTTTCTAAGAGATTTCAGTCGTTGACTGTATGGCCAACCAGTGATATATTTATTATATCTGATAGCAATTTTTGTTCAAGTACGCAAATTATTTATACCTGGTATCAAAAAATATACTGCAAAAGACGAGGAACGATCCAATTATGACTTATGAAGAATTCAAAGAAAAGGTTGGCAGTGTCATTCTAACCGGCGAGGGAAACTGCCCGGTCACGCCGGTGGTTCAAATGCTGCAGGGCAAATGGAAACTCCAAATTCTCTATGAACTGTGCATCAAGTGTCCTATGCGGTTTGGGGAACTGAAAAAGATGCTAAAGCCAATTACAAATACGGCGCTGACAAATGCCCTCAAAGAGTTGGAAGCCGATGATTTGATACAGCGAATCCAATACAACGAGATGCCCTTGCGGGTGGAATATTTCCTTACTGAGAAAGGTCGTGACCTGCTGCCGGTCTTTTACGCCATTTCCCAATGGGGAATGAAATATATACCATGATTCTAACTATATTAATATCTGTATGATAATAGCCGGGAGGCATTGACAATTTGAGTCAACTTCCCGGCTTTTTATGCATTCTCTACTGCTGCAAAGGATTCAGGAAGCAACCTGATTCATGAGAGTTGATAACTCCCACCGCCTGCAAATAGGCATAGATGATTATGGTCCCAACAAACTTCATGCCCCGCTTTTTCAAATCTTTTGAGACGGCATCAGATAATGGTGAGCTAACCTTGTCTACTTCTTGGATGATTTTTTTCTCTGTCCAATGCCATAAGTATCGGTCAAAACTGCCCCACTCTTGCTGTATCTTTTGAAACACTTGTGCGTTGACCACTGCAGCTCGTATTTTCAGCCGGTTACGGATGATTCCAGAGTCAGCTTGCAGAGCCGTCAATTTTTCTTCGCTATAAGATGCCACTTTCCGTAAATCAAACCCATCAAAAGCACGGCGAAACGCTTCCCGTTTATTTAAGACACATTCCCAGGTGAGACCTGCCTGAAAATTCTCCAAAATCAACATTTCAAACAGCATATGGTCATCGTGGACCGGTCTGCCCCATTCCTCGTCATGGTATCGCAGATAAGTGGTATTAGTTGGGCTCACCCAATGGCATCGAATCTTTCCGTCTGCCCATTGCATTTCTTACTCCGCCTCCAAGAGAAAAATAACAGGTCGGATGCCGTCTGGACATGCAAACACACCAATCGTATCATCATTGAGCCAAGTGCCAGACGGCTGAACCAGTTCCCCCAAGGATAACTGACGCACCATGGGAGCAATCACCTGCCAAGCAACGCCACACATCCCATCCGGCGGATTGATGCCATCGCTGTACAGCACTTGACCTTTCTGATGAAAAGGACGTTAGTGAGCAAGATAAATCGCCGGACATCCCACACGCAGTTTTAAATCTTTGTATGGCTTTTGCAGTGTCTGCATCATAGCACAGCACCGCGATCAGCTGCTTTTGAAAGGAACCGGCAAACAACGCCCACATTCCAAAGGGCATTCCAGCGTATTTCATTGCAGATACCTCCCGGCTTCCGCTTCCAGTGCCTGCCATACTGGGTAGGCTGCGCCGTTCGCATCGAAAAATTTCTTGAGATCCCGGTTCAGCGCACTCATTTCATCGATGGCGTTCATTGCGTGGTCGGAGGCGCAGAGCTTGCCCAGCGAGGTGACACACATCAGCTTGAAAAAGCGCAGGCAGGTCTTGCGGTATTTCTCCCCTTCAAAGTCTGCATCCTCCTTGGGCAGAATGGTGTGCCCGGCATCTCGGATGGCGCGGTATCCCTCGATGTTGGCATCCAGCACACGGTTCAGGTACGCGGTATCTCCCCTGAGCTTTTTCAGGTCGCCGTCTGTCTTATAGCAGGCGAAGGCCGCAGGCATCACAAACGCGGCATGGCAGAGCAGATAGTCCTCCATGTTCGGCTCGTAAACAACCTTATATTTTGTGCCATGGAAGATGCGCCCGATCAACTGTTTATTGGAGGTTGCACCCGTCAGCTGCCCGATGGTAATCTTTTTCAGGTCGATGGAGACCACCCGGTCAGCCTCCCGATGCCCGGCAGAAAGCGCAAAGGCAAACAGGACGTTCTTTTCCGGCAGTGCCGCCGCCTGCGCCCTCGCCTGCACATTGTTCCCCACAAAAACGATGTTCTTCGTCCGGTTCACCCGCAGCGTGTCCAGAACGGAATCCAGCTGTGTATAGCGCAGGACTACAAAGATCACATCGTACATTGCATCCGGTGCAAGTTCAGTCACCACCGGAATGCGGCTGACCGAGGTGCGGAGTGAAAATTTGTCCTTGATCCGCAGGCCGTTCTGCTTGATCTCCGCAGCCCAGTTTTCCCGCGCAAGCAGAGTGACATCCTTTCCGGCGCGCAGCAGATTTCTTGCCAGATTGCACCCCAGAACGCCTGCACCATATACCAGAATTTTCATAGCTTGCCTCCAAATCCGATCTTCACGATCTGCATTTTCATCCCGTTGTCCCCGACCTTGGCGAGAAATCGGAAAAAGCCGCTGACGGAAGGGTCTTTCAGGTCGTTGTAGCCCATCATATAGCCCCTGCTGGATACCCGTAACCGGCTGTCCCACTCGCCAATCTCCTTGGGAGCATCCGAAACCGCGAAATATGCCCTACATCCTTGATTTTTGCCGTTCTGAGCCATGTTTTTGCGATCATCTTCACCGCCGTACGGTTGGCAGCATCAAAGACCAGCACTCCGCCTGGGAAAGCGTCCGCCATCCCCTGCACCAGTTCCCGAACCTGCTCCGTCAGGAAGTAATAGAACACCCCGGAGGCAAAGAACACCGCCCCGCCGGAGGCATCGATCTTGTCAAACCATGCGGGGTCTTTCAGGTTGCAGGGGATGTTTTGCTCCCGCTCCCCGGCGGGCAGCAGCTGCTGCCGCAGGGCAATCACATCCGGGAAATCCAGATTGTAGATCTTGTATCTGCCATTGTCGCAGGCTCTACCGGTGTTATCCAGCCCGCAGCCCAGATTGACCACTGCCGCGCAGGGGTGATTTTTCAGGTACGCCTGCACTTCAAAGGCAAGGTCATTCTGCCGCATGGCGACCTCCAGCGCACCGAAACGCTGCATCAGGCTGCGGGAATTTTTCTCTGCCTCTGAAAAGTCGTAGTCGATCTGGTCGATCAGACGCACCGCCGTTTCGTCCCGGTAAAGGTTCGGATACAACTCCGTACACAGCTTCCGTGAATACAGCGGGAGGATCAACGTCTCCTGCACGGTGTTTTTCTCGATTTTGTATTTCATATCGGGTCCTCTCACTTTCTGATAAACGGCAGCTTCGGCATACCGTCCTGTTCAGCGATAAATGCCAGCATCTCAGCAAAGCCCTTCGGATCACGAATCTGATATTGCATGTGATCGTATCCCTCAAATACGGGATAATTGCCGCAGGGATAGGCTTCTATCACCGCTTGACGGTATTTGAAATGATCTTCTATGCTGCCAAACTCGAAATAGAGATGCTTTTGCAGTTCTTCGGAAAGTGCTGGAAAGGGTTTATCCTCCAGGCTGTCCAGAATCTGTCGCCGCAAATTTGTGTAGGTCAGATTTTTCCCAGCGTCTATAAAATACGACTTTATGGAATCGTCGTCACACCACAGTATCTTTTTCAGCGTACCGCCCTTCGACCAATATAGGCTCTTGATGGCAAAATACAGAAACGGCGTCATGATACGGCGCGTGCCCTTTCCGATTTGGGCGAACTGCCCGCCGTCAAAGAAAGCGTGCTCCACAGGCAGCTTCGTCTGCGTCAGAAACGCCATGGCAAGGTCTGCACCGATGGAAGAAGCGACCACCATCGCCAGCCGCTCCACGCCCTGTCGATGCAGAAAGTCCTCCACCTGCCGTATTTCGTCCTGCTTGCTGACATATTTCTGCCCCTCGCAGTAAACGGTGGAGGTGGGCAAGATGCAGAAATATCGATCCTGCAAATACCTCGCAATCGGTTCGCTGCTCGCTCCTGTCACACCCATTGCATGAAAGAACAGCACGGCAGGATTCCTCCTGTCGCCATATGTTTGAAGCAGCATTTCTATCACCTCATATTTTCATAAAAAGCATCATAATCGCCGCCAGTACTGCCGAAATGACCGCCATACCAATTGTGCCGAACAGCCACTTTTTGCCCTTATCCTTGGCTGTAATGTAGGGTTTCAGGTCTTCCGTTCCCGGAATTTCCCATGCGTTCGTATGTCCTACCCAATAGCCGTCAACCCAAAATCGGTCTATGAGATTCATAACGGACAGTATGACCAGCAGCTGCCAGAAGCCCTGAACGAAGCCCTTTGCGCCGTTGAGCGCATAGACGCAGACCAGCACATAGGCGATGTATCCGGGGACGCAGACAGCTTTAAAAATCAAAGCATTTCGCTTGATTTTCGCGTGTGTTGTAAGTCCCAGCGTTACGCACCGCTCCTGCACCTCCTGGCTGTAAAGATGCACCATGCCCACCGCGCCCTTGCAGATACCGATGGCGCAAACCAAAATGAGCAGAACGCCCAGCCCGATGCCTTCCAAAATCACCTGTAAAAGCATTACCGATTCCTCCTGAATCCCGCCTCATCCCGGTATTCGGGATGTCCCTTCAAGTACGGGTCTTTATCGCCGCAGATGGTGTAGTCGCATCGGCAGCCGTCCACGCAGGTGGTCGTTCGCACCAGCTTGGCATGGAGCAGTTCCATGGACGCATAGTCCACATTGCACAGGGCGGGCATGATGTCCGTAAGACCGTGCCGGATGGCGAACTCCGCCGCCGGACACGACGTAAACTCATAATAAATAGGCTTGCCGTTTTCGTAAGGCGCAACCGACATCTCGTAATCGTGCCATTTGTCGCAGCCGCTTTTCGCACGAACAAACGCCCTGTACATCAGCTTCCTCCAGAACGGCTTGTTGCAGTCCACGAATTTCAGCTTGCGGAAGGTCGGCAGGATCAGATTTTCCTCCATCTCTTCAATTTCACGGAACGAAGTAATTGCTTTGCAGACCACATAATAGCTCATGATGGCGATGCAGTCGTAGGTGCCGCCTACGCCGTTGTGAAAATTCTTTTTACCGCCGAGGTCGGTGCGCCACTTGGAAAGAAGCTCTGCGTATCTCAGCTGCACCTGCTCCCAGACCGCCTCGCGCTCCACCTCCGGATAGTGCAGAGTGATTTTCGCCAGAATTTCCTTTTTGCAGGGTTTGGAATATAGCACATGGCAGCTACGGTCAATTTGTAATTCGCTGTCCCTCATCTTCCCACGCCTTTCAGAAAACCGCTCTTTGCATTTTCTTCGGTGTCGTCCGATTCGTCGTAGGCATCATAGGGTGCCGATGGGTCATGTACTCGTTTTTTGAATGGTGAACAGTGCTTGTCTTTGTGGGCAAACGCAAAGGCAAAATTGTCCGTCCATCCCGTGTGACCGGTGATGAAATATGGATGCAGCCCACGTGCGCGCAGTTTCCGCTCCAGCTCCGCCAGTGACTGCACAGCCAGCTTATTGTCCTCCGCCAGCGAGGAAATGAAGCTGTAGCCGCCGTCCGCGCCAAACCACAGCGTGTCGCCGGTAAAAAGGTACTTATCGTCAATGAGGTAGACCATATGTCCCCATGTATGACCAGGAACCAGAAAACACTCGATCCTGACGCTGTCAATATCAAAGACCTCTCCATCGTGAAGCAGCTGCTTTTCGTTGTAGATGGTCACTTGCGGCAGCTTATAGAGATGATAAATAACCTTGCGGCGTGTTTCTCCGATCAGATACCGGTTCTCGATCTCGCCGATGTACAGATTCGCATTCCGGAACAGCCCCGGACTGTCTGCTTCCACCGCACCCACATGGTCGGTGTCCTGATGGGTGATAAGGATATGGTGTATCGACTTCGGATCAATCCCAAGCCAGCTCATTTTTTCGGCAAGGCGGTCGTAGTTATATCCCGCATCGACCATAATGGTCGTATCGCCTTTGTGGTAGAAGAAGATGTTCGCCACCCATTCGCGCACGCAGGCAACATTCTCGTCGATCCAGCCGGTGTTCAAAGGCTTGAAGATTTCCTTGCCCCGGTACATCCAGCTCATTGCTTTTCTTTGAAATTCCGTTGCCTTTTCGACATGATCGCACCTCATTTCTGTGCTGTGACACACAGCCAGCCCTTTTTATTTTTGTGACTCTGAACCCTGCCAAAGCCTGCTTGCTCCAGATACACTTTCAGATCAGCATCCGTATAGATGGTCATACCGTTAATGATTTGCGTCCATTTGTCGTCTTTTGCTGTTTCACCGTTTGCTTCGTTACAGATGAAAAAAGTCCCGCCGGGCTTCAGCACCCGATAGACCTCTCTGAAATTCTGCGCAAGTTCCGGCCAGAAATAGACCGTTTCAAATGCGGTCACTACATCAAACTGCTCCGCTTCAAACGGCAACTCTGCTACACTTGCCTGCTGCACAGTACACTGCCCTGCTGCAATGGCACCTGCATTGACCTTTCGCGCTTTTTCTACACTGACTGCTGAATAGTCGATGCCCTGCACCTTGCCCTTGGGACACAGCTTCAGCAGCGTTTTGATGTTCGCTCCACCGCCGCAGCCGCAGTCCAGCACCATGGCATCCGGGGCAGGCTGCAAAAAATGCAATCCCCACGCTGCCATTGCGCTGTGCCCAAAGTTCATCATAGCAACCATGATCTTTCCGCTAAAGCCTACGGGCTTGCGGGTGTTTTCAAAGAAGGACATATCACACCTCCGATTTCACACATTCCGTATAGGTCAGCGGAAAAGAGGCCTTTAGAACAACACTTTTTCGCACTGTCCAATCATTCTGTTGCAGAAATTTTAGGTATTCTTCACTCGTCCACTTGCTGTGGAGAGGAAAGCCTGCCAGATTCATGAAAAAGGCTTTGACCTTGCCGGGAAATGAGTTTTCTGCGTGCGTAAAGGTAGGCGCGATCAGCACACCGTCATCCTTCAGCACCCGTTTGATCTCTCGCAATGATTTTTCTGGCTGAGGCACAATGTGCAGTGCGTTTGATACGATTACCACATCGAATGATTTGCTCGCGTATGGCAGAGAAAACATATCCTGCACGGAAAAACGCAGCTTCGCAGAGTAATTCCCCCGTTTGGCCTCTGTAATCATTTCCGGAGAGGCATCCGTCGCCTCGATGTGTGCCGCTGCTTTTACGATGTGCTTGGCGATCAGTCCCGTTCCGGTAGCCACCTCCAGCACTGTTTTGTCTTTCACGACCGGACGGATCAGCTCATACATTTTCTCGTATACTGCCCTGTCTTTTCGCATAAAGCAGTCATACAGACCTGCATTTCTGTCCCAGAAATTCTTGTGTTCTCGCATTGCTGTCTCTCCTTTTATAGTTAGATTTATCTAATCAGCACGTGCACGCTGATACGTTAGGTTCGGCTAACTCACGTATTTAGGAAAAGCCGCATTTCTGCGGCCTTTCGGCTTATACAAATAGCTTGCTGCAAGCATCTCACATCTGTATTTTCAGCCACTGAGGATAACGCCTCTCGATCTACTCCTTATGGAAACAGCCAAAATCTATTTTCACACCATTGCGGTGACTTTTGCTTTCTTATCCATATTATATCATGCTCACTTCTTTTTTGCAAGGACGGTCATGCCAAGATCCACGATGATTTTTCCAATCGTTTTGCTTTGCATTGGGGTTGACCTCCTATCCTTTATTGGTTCCTTATCGAATGAAATTTGTCATTTCCCACGGTTCTTCCGGGGGCAGAGGCACCAGCTTGCTGCCTACCTCTTTGCACTTGAGATAATAAGCCATATTATGACCCAGTGTTCGAAGAGTCGCAAGGCCCTCACGGTCCTGCATTACTTCCTGCGGTGTTGTTCCATGCATCATGTTCCAATAACGAGACGTAATAATAGGCATCTGCATCAGACCAAAATACTTGTTCAGCTGATCCCATGTAGCCGTCGTTCCGGCTCGTCTAGCCGACATAATCGCCGCTACAGGTTTCAAATAGAATCGTCTGCCGCCTCCGTTTAAATCGGCATAAAAAGCACGGTCCAGAAAAGAAGTGATTGCACCGGCAGCTCCTGCCCAGTGGACCGGCGTTCCAAATACAAAGCCATCATAATCCTCTGCCAATGACAAAAAATCGTTTACCGTATCCTCAAACACGCAGCGATTGCGGTCATTGCACTTGTGACAGGCGATACAGCCGGAAATCGGCTTATTGCCAATCCAGAACGTATCGGTATCAATCCCGTTCTGATTGAGTGCCTCCGACACCGCACACAGTGCTGTATAGGTGCAGCCTTCCCGGTGAGGGCTGCCATTTACAAGCAATACCTTCATGATTCATTCTCCTCCTTGGTGTGAGACAAGACCCAGTTTAAAACATCATATTCCCCAAAAACCACATTGCCGCCGCCATGATAATTGCTGGTAACGCCCCGCTGAGCGAACCATTCGTCATTTGGTGTCTGGATCTGAAGAACATTGCTGATCTGCTCCTCGCTCCATCCAGCTTCCTCATAGGCATCATGGAGACTGTTGTAAGCACTCCATGCCCGCTGGGAACCATAATACTCATCATGTTCTGCCATAAAAATATAGACAGCCGTGCCATTTTCCGCAATGGGCGCATAGTCCCCATCCCACTGAGATGCTCCGTGGAGATAGGCTGCATAGAGGTCCGGGCGCATAGATACTGCCTGGGACATGGTTTCCCCGCCAGCGGAATAGCCCGCAGCATACACCCGAGACACATCCACAGAAAAGTTAGCAAGGAAATATTCCGTCAGCTCAATGGCCTGCCGAGCCGACGTATCATGCCAATCCGTCAGCTGAGCAGACACAACGATCATATCCTCCTGAAGCTGCGTCCAGCATAGGAACCCATCCCCGTCCAGGTTCGAACCGGAAGATAATATCTGTAATGGATCGTCCCCGTTTCGCCCTCCAGAATCTGTTCTGCAATAATCCCTGTTTTCATGGACGATTTTTCCTCGCCAGAGGAGATGGCACTGGCTGCATCAGTCTCCGGTTTTATTGTTTCCGATGGCTCAGAGGATACTGTTTCTTCCAGATGCACTTCAGCTGAAGGGAAAGCCGTACATCCGGTACTGTCTAAATTTCAGCCAAATCTGCCTTTATGTACTCCGCCATCTGGTGTGCGATTTCTCTGGTATTCCCATTGGAGACAGAGTAGTAAACAACCAGTATCCTGCTCATTGGGCTTTCCCCCTTTATACGATTCGCGTTTTGCCCATATTGGTGAGCATTTCCACTGTGGAAGGATCGTAATGGTCAAAGAACAGACTCTTTCCTTCATCCAGAGTGCGGATGGCCTCCATATCTGCTTCACTCAGGGAGAAGTCAAATACATCCAGGTTCTGTTCCATCCGCTCTTTGTGAGTGGATTTTGGGATCACGACTACATCGGACTGGATCAGAAACCGCAGGGCAGTCTGTGCAGCCGTTTTTCCGTACTTTTCGCCAATTTCAACTAGTACAGGGTTGGTAAAACAGTTTTTCTTCCCTTCGGCAAAGGGGCCCCATGCCTCGTGCTGCACACCGTACTTTTTCATGTATTCGTGCGCAGTTCGCTGTTGCTGAAACACATGGGTTTCCACCTGATTGACCATGGGTGCAATTTCTGCGAACTGACACAGATCGATCAGTCGGTCCGGGTAGAAGTTGGACACGCCAATAGCCCGCAGCTTTCCCTCTTTGTATGCTTCCTCCATGGCTCGGTATGCGCCGTAATAATCTCCAAAAGGCTGATGGATCAGCATCAGGTCAAGGTAGTCGGTTTTCAGCTTGTGCAGGGATTTGTCGATGGATGCCTTTGCCTTTTCATAACTGGCGTTGGACATCCAGATCTTGCTGGTGAGGAACAATTCCTCTCTGGGTACGCCACATTTCTGGATAGCATTGCCTACCGCTTCCTCGTTTCCGTAGGACTGAGCGGTATCAATCGCGCGATACCCAACTGAGATTGCATCCAGTACACAGCGCTCGCATTCTTCGTTCGAGACTTGGAAAACGCCGTATCCCAGTTTTGGCATTTTAACGTTGTTATTCAATAATACATATTCCATCATAGATAACTTCCTTTCTGTGGTTTCACAACACCTCTCCAGGCATTGCTGGATAATCTTTTGTTTCTGATTCTATTGTAAAGGTTTCTGTAAGATTACAGAAGTCTCGATTCGTTATAAAGTATTAACCTTTAGCTTTCCACTAATACGAAAACAAGGTACCTGTTGAAACAGATACCCTGCCTTGTAAAATCATTCTATTGATTAGACGAATATGCCCGTTTATGGCCGGGTGTAGCGCACCCATAACACATTCGGTACAACTGTCTGCACCTCTTTAAGATGAAATGCAGTCGGTTGCCAGGATGGCAGAAAATCAACTTGGGTAAAGGAACTGACACCGTTGCCGCCGTCGGCTACCGGGGCAATGACTAGACTCAACTCGTCCACCAAATTTTCAGCCAAAAACGATCCATTGACGATCCCGCCGCCCGCCAGCATCAGTTTGTTGATGCCAAACAGTCGATGCAGTTTCTCCAAAAGCAGAGTGCAGTTCAGTCGTTTCTCGCCGGCAAACAGATAGGAAACCCCTTGATTCTGTAAATAAGACAGGTATTCTGGAGCCACCTGCTCCGTCAGCGCCTCGATCACATGGGCGGCCCTTTTTTTCGATGGACAATCCGGAATAGGCCAGCTGACCCTGTGGGTCCACTGCAACAATGAAATTGCCCATGGCCTTGCCTGTCGGGTTTACCCAATCCGCTCGGGGCGGAGTGGACATCACAGTGGGTAGCTGCCCCACCTTTCCCTCGGCATATCCCCCCAGCATGGTAGTTGTGCCGTATAAGGTGGCCTGACATCCGTAAAAACTTCGCAGTTCCCCATAGGCTTTTATCGCCGGAACTGTTTCAGGCACACCGAAAAACGTACCGTCAATCTTTCCGTCCAGAGAAGTGAGCATATGGCACACAACAAAAGGGTGTTCCATCTTATTCCTTTCCATAGACATTTTTTGCCATCCGCAGAGCCGCCCACGCCTTGGGCCAGCCAGCATAGAAAGCAAGCTGGGTCAATGCCTCGCTCATCTCGGTGGCGGTTACACCGTTGGCCTTGGCCCGCTCAATATGATGAAGAAGGGATGTATCCAGAATTCCGCTGGCCATCAAGGCGGAGACGGTAATCAGGCTACGGTCACGGGGCGAGAGCTTATCCTCTCGCGACCAAACCTCTCCAAAGAGGACATCATCGTTTAATTCCGCAAATTTAGGGGCAAATTTGCTCATGGCATCTCTGCCTGCTGTTACTTTATCCATGATAATCCCATCCTTTCTATCGGATTTATTTTAATTTAGTATATTCTGCTTCATCTACCGGCTCCAGCCACTCGGCTTTGGAACCTGGAACGGAAATCGCTATATGGGCAAACCAACTGTCAGGAGCCGCCCCATGCCAGTGCTTTACCTCGGGCGGAATGTTAACCACATCTCCAGGGTTCAATTCCTGAGCGGATTTGCCCCACTCCTGATAATAACCCCGACCCGCCGTACAAAGAAGGATCTGACCGCCGTTATGGTGGATGTGCCAGTTGTTCCGGCAACTGGGCTCAAAGGTCACGTTGGAAACAGACACGCCCATATCACTCAGGGGCACAGATAACTGGCCCCGCTGAAATACTGCCCGGCCACCGTGTTGGGACTGCCCTGCGGGAACAGATTGTGAAATTCCTTATTCATATCATTCGCCCCCTTATTTCAACTTGCCGCCATCGCTGAACGCATTGCCCACACGCTCACCCAGCACATGGTACCCATTGTTGGCTGGCTCAAAAGAGATGGGCTGGAATTTGCTCATATCCAGCTTCCCATCGCTGTCCAATACGCTTTCGTCAATGCTCACATTCACAATCTGACCGATGATGTTGCCGTCCTCGCTCACTTTCAGGAGTTTGCACTCCAGAGCTACCGGCAGCTCATCGATGAGGGGCGCATCCACCGATTCGCTCTTGGTGCAATGGAAGCCAGACTTCTCCATCTTTTTCGGCTCATTATTTGCGGACACCATGCCAACATAGTCCGCAGAAACCGCATGGGCAGCGTCAGCAAAACTGACGGTAAACGCTCCCTTTGCCTGGATATTCTTGGTGGTCTTATGATCAGCGCTCAGACACAGTACTACCTTGTCTGCATCGTACAGGCCGCCCCATGCGGCATTCATGGCATCAGGATTGCCGTTTTCATCATAGGTGCCGATCACAAGCACCGGCAGCGGATAAAACCAGGATTTTGTTCCAAAATTCTTACGCATTGCGAATCCCTCCTTATTTCTGCTCGTCTACAGGCGGAACCATTTCCGCATACTTCTTCAGCATTTCCGGTGTACTGGTGTAATATCGCTTCTGCTTGTCCAAAGCAGTGATTTTAGCCATTTCATCATCTGTCAACGCAAAGTCAAACAGGTTGAAATTGTCTTTGATATGGGCCGGGTTCTTGGAGCCAGGGATCACGATATTGCCGGCCTGAATGTGCCAGCGCAGGATGATCTGGGCATTGCTCTTGCCATACTTTTTGCCAAATTCCGTGAACAACGGTTCCTGGATCAGCGCCTTGTCTCCATGCCCCAGAGGATACCATGCCTGGATGACGATGCCTTCTTTATCCAGAAATGCCTTCAGTTCTTTCTCCTGCGAGTAGGGGTGCACCTCTGTTTGGAGCACGGCAGGCTTTACCTCGCAGATGTCCAGAATCTCCTGCACCTGCTCCGGGGTAAAGTTGGAAAGGCCAATGGCGCGCACCTTGCCCTCTTTGTAGGCTTTCTCCATAAGCCGGTAACCTGCGACATAGTTGCCTGCGGGCTGGTGGATCAGCAGCAGGTCAATGTAGTCGGTTCCCAGGCGCTGGAGCGTTTTTTCTACCGCATCTTCCTGCTCATAAAAACTGGGCCACAGTTTGGTTTCCAGAAAAATCTCATCTCTCGGAATCCCAGATTTCCTCATAGCCCGGCCAACGGCTTTTTCGTTCACATAGGCATTGGCCGTGTCAATCAGGCGGTATCCGCACTGAAGAGCGGAGAGGACGGATGTCTCCGCTTCATCCGGGGTAAGCAAAAAGGTGCCAATGCCTGCCATGGGCATTTTGATTCCGTTGTTCAAAGTTGCGTATTCCATAAATAAATCCTCCTAAAAAGTGATTGCTTATTTGTACCGATACAAACAGTGTTTACCAAAATTTGTGGCTGGCGGTTCAATACACCAATGCCGTAAAGGAAAAAGTGACCAACTTCCACCGTTTTTCATCCTGGGTGTACACTTCCGTCACCATAAAGTGGTGAGTGGTTTCCTTCCCGTCCAGCAGTAGGCTGTAATCGCAGTCAGTAAGCACCACTCCGGTATCTCCAAACAACTCAGCCTTCTGACTGTGGAAGGTAATATTCGTAGGTTGAAAGGCCCCACTGGTGTAAAATTCGATTTCCTTGTCCAGTTTGCAGGTGATGCCAATATGGACAAAGTTGCAGTCAGGATGAGCACAGGCTCGCATCCCCACTTCGTCGGCGTGTTCCATAGCTTCCCAAAACTGCCGAGATATATCAAGTAGCGTTTCGTTCATGAGCATACTCCTTCCGTTTATTTTAAAGGCGTTCCACCGAATACCGCAGACATATCCATATGATCCAGTGCGTCGTCCAGAGCGCGCACCTCACTGGGCGTCAAAAAAACAGATGCGGCCCCAGCATTTTCTTTCATGCGATCTTCCTTGCGAGTGCCAGGGATGGGTACAATCCACGGGTGCTTACACAACATCCAGGCCATGGAGATTTGGGCCGAGGTTGCTCCTTTTTCCGCAGCCATATCTGCGAGCAGTTTCAAAAGTGCGGCATTTTGGTCCACAGCTTTGTCAGTGAACTGGGGCATAGCAGCACGGTAGTCGGTGGCGGCATCAAAGCGCTGCCCCTTGTCATATTGCCCGGTGAGGAAACCATTGGCCATAGGGGAAAAAGCCACCAGGCCCACGTCCAATTCTTCCAAAATGGGGAATAACGGTTCATAATGCCGTGCCATCATAGAGTATCGGTTCTGTACCGCCGTCACCGGGCACACGGCATGAGCCCTCCGCAGGTAGTCTTCATTTGCCTCCGAGATGCCCCAGTGAGTAATTTTGCCTTCCTGGATCAGATCAGCCATCACCTCCGCCACAGTTTCCGGCTCTACGTTGGGGTCGATTCTGTGCTGGAAATACAGGTCAATGTGATCGGTTCCGAGCCGTTTCAAAGATCCTTCCACAGATTTGCGGATGGTCTCCGGGCGGGAATCCGCCACCAGAGGCAATGGAACCTTTCCGCTCTCCTGGTCAAACCGCAGGCCAAATTTCGTGGCGATTACCGTATGATTCTTTACATCTGCCAGTGCCTTGCCCACCAGCGTTTCATTTACATGGGGGGCGTCGGCGGTACCGTACACCTCAGCGGTATCAAAAAAAGTATAGCCCAAGTCAAAGGCGCGACGGATTAGACGGACAGCCTCTGCTTCCTCCGTAGGCGCACCGTAGGCATGAGAAAAGCCCATGCACCCCAGGCCTACAGCAGATACGTTCAAATCAGTGCCAAGTGTTCTCATCTGCATCATCTTTCTCTCCTTTGTGATTCTATTGTAATCCATTGCGAAAAAAACAGAAGTCTCCATTGGTTATGGAGTGATAAGTCAAAGGTTTTAGCTTCTTCGGATTCCGGTATATTTCCTTGAGATTTTCAGAAAAGAGCAGGCTCTCCCCGAAAGCGGAAGAACCTCCTGCTATACGGATAGTCATGAGGCAACCCGTGTTGTTAGTTATCATCTACATCTTCCGGCATAGTGAAATAGGCGATCAGAATATTGCTATCTGAGTTGGGACTGACTGTTTCCTGCTTCATGGTATTGGAAGAGGACTGTGTTGCATCCGAATCTGTTTCCGGGGGCTGGACTGTGGAAGATTCTGTACTTGAAACCTGGTCAGGCCCCGAAGTCTCGCTGCTGCAAGCGGAAAAGCTTAAAAGAAGTATTCCTGCAAGAAAAAAGGGAAAAATACGCTTCATAGGGGTCCTCCTTCCTGATTGTTATGACAGGCTCAGGCTATCCAGCCATTCCTGCATATCGCCCTCACTAACGCTGGAACGGAAACGCATTCCTTCCTGCCAGTCTCCGGTTCCGGCCAGTTCTGCCAGCAGTTGTCCGCTTTCACCCAAACCGGAGCTTGCCGAAGTGGCAAATGGAATCACTGTTTTGCCGGTAAAGTCATTCGCTTCCACAAACGTATCTACCGGCCATGCAGCAATTCCCCACCAGATGGGATAACCGATAAACACAGTAT
The DNA here is from genome assembly GCF_003479865.1 of Blautia sp. AM47-4. Lineage (NCBI taxonomy): Bacteria > Bacillati > Bacillota > Clostridia > Lachnospirales > Lachnospiraceae > Blautia > Blautia sp. AM47-4. The sequence continues at coordinate 20,644 of NZ_QUHY01000006.1, read as the reverse complement.
CATAGCTGTCCCAGTTCTCCACCGTGTCGCTCACCAGTTCCACATCCCGCAAAGACTCATCCGCATATTCCTGAGAAACCCGGCTGTCCTCATTGTTGTAGTTCAAATCTTCGTCCGTATAAGGATCAGCAGGTTCCAATTCAAACAGGTCGCCGCCGGTAATATCTGCAATGTAAGTAGCTGCCTGTTCGGTATTGCCAGTAGCAGAGAAGTAGACTACCAGTGTGTTACCAGCCTCCACTTCGGTTTCCCCCTGGAAAGCCGGTTCCTGACTGGCGGCGGTGGACGATGTGTCGCTTGCTTCACCGGATGCAGGGGGAACGGAAGATTCCGGCGTACTGGATTCATTTGTGGAAGATGTGGTGTTTCCACAAGCAGCGAGACTCAACGCCATTGCAAAGCACAAGAAAATTGCAGTCAGTTTTTTCATAATGAGCATTCCTTTCCTGTATTAATCGGGGCTCTTATTCATAGCATTCATGGAAAATTTCCAGAATCTCTTCATGGGTCATAGGCTTATAACTGCCCTGGGAAATACCACAGGAATCAGCGATTTCTTTTAGTTGCCCCTTTTGTGCGCCCAGCTCCTTGAGGGTAGTTGGCAAGCCAATCTCTTGAATGAAGCTGGAAAGGGCATCGATACCGGCCAGAGCCAACGCTTCATCGGATTTTCCATCACGCTCAATTCCCCATACATTTTCGGCAAAACGGACAAACTTGCTTAAGCCTTCCTTATACACATGACGGTAATACACCGGATGGATCACCGCCAGACCACAGCCGTGGTTGCAGTTGGTATAAGCGCCCAGCTGGTGCTCCATGTTGTGACATTCAAAGTCGCACTTTTTTCCCATCTTGATGAGTCGGTTTTCCGCCATGGTGGAATCCCACATCAGATTGGACCGAGCCGTGTAATCCTCCGGGCTGTCCATGGCAACACGCAGATTTCGGATCACACTACGCATCAGTGCCTCCATGATGTCATCGGAAACATTGTCCTCATTGGGCTGGCTGAAATAGGTCTCCATGATGTGGCTGAGGATGTCAAAGCTACCAGATGCCATCTGTTTTTTGGGTACAGAAAAGGTATAGGTGGGGTCCATCAGAGCAAATCGGGGATTGAGAGCCGGATAATCCCGCCCTGTTTTTATCTTTCTCTCTTCATTGGTGATTACCGCGCCGCCGTTGCACTCGCTGCCAGTACCAGCCACAGTAACTACTACACCCAGAGGCAGCGGATCAAAGTCGATGACGCCGGGGTGAGCCCAGAAATCCTCCCAGATGTCCCCGTCATACCGGGCAGCCAGAGAGACAGCTTTGCAGCAGTCCATGGTGCTGCCTCCGCCTACGGCCAGAATCATATCCGCTTGATTGTCCCGTGCCAGCCTCGCACCCTCCTGCACTTTGTCGTAGGTGGGGTTGGACATAATGCCGGAGAACTCCACGATGGTCTTTCCAGCGCCTTTCAGAATGCCTGTGATTTCATCGTAGACACCATTGCGCTTGATGCTGCCGCCGCCATAGGCCAGCAGGATGGTCTGCGCATTTTTTGTCAGACAGGTCAGATATTCCTTCACACAGCCCTTGCCGAAATAGACCTTCGTGCTGTTTTGAAAAATAAAGTTGTTCATATCCATACTTCCTTTCTTAAAATTTCATGAATCATCGGTTACATTTGAGCTTTCCAAAAAGCAACAGCCTCATCAAGCCATCCTTCCGCCACAGTACTGGTTCCCAATCCGAATCCGTGGGGCAGTCCTGGATAATGATGAAACTCCGTTGGAATACCAAGGGTACTCATGGCGGTTAGGCGACGTTCCATGGTTCGCCAGTTTGCAATGCCATCGCTTTCTCCCACACAGGCGAAAGTTGGTGGATCGTTTTCCATATAATCACTGTGGCCCGTGTACTGCATAATTACTGCACTCGGCTGTAGAAGATCATCCCCTCCAAATGCCGCCGGGCCATAGGACCCAAGCCACGCTGCCATACGGGCTCCGGCTGAACCGCCCCAGAGAGAGTATCCTTTCGTATCAACTTCCAGTAAATGGCTCTGTCATTTGATCCTTAGGCGCAAAGCCGGCTGATTCCTGCTGAAAATCTGCATCATCCAAAGATGCGGTGCTCTCTGCCGAGTGAGATTCACCGGAAGAAGTTGTCTCTGTTTGTCCAGGAACCGCACATCCTGTGAAGCACAGCAACAGACAAACCGTAGCTACCAGAATTCCTTGCACCTTCATTTTGTCACCTGCCTCTCTTCCTTTTCTGATTTCATTATAAAAAAAACGAGACTTCCACAGAAGTCTCGTTTCGTTATGTAGTATTTACCTTTTGGTTATCACTTGTCCCGTCCAGTTTCTTTTTGCACCGCCCTTAGAAACTGCTTGACTACAGGGGAAGGATCTGGTGAATGGAGCAGGCCATAGGGAATTGTGTAACTCCAATCCACGGGTAAGATTTTCAAAAGCGGATGGACGTACTGCCACTTGGGCACCGCCATCAGCACACAATCGTTGTTTTCGCACTGGTTAAAGGCATTCACATCGTAAAAGTCAAAATCCACAATTTGGATCTTCGGATGGTTTTTCCAAAGATCATCTCGTAGCAAATCTACATAGTGGCTCCATTCCCGACGCATCATCATGAATTTTTCGCCATACAGATCCTGAACGGTGAGCCTGTCTTTTCCCGCCAGCCGGTGATGAATGGACACCGCCGCGCAGATAGGTTCCTTTGAAATTTCCAACCCGGCACAGCGGCGCAGGTTCAACATTGTTTCATCAAAGATACCCGCTATTACATCAATGTTCTGTCCCAAATTGGCCAGAATCTCCCGGGCGTTCTCAGGTGTATTGTCGAATGGCACCAGTTGGAATTTAACTCCTGGACACTCCTCCTGCAGTTTTGGCCACAGATCCACCAAAACCTGAGCTGGTGTCATGGATGATGTACCGATACGGATGATGTCTTCGCTCTTTTTCATGACATTTTTTGCCCTGGTCACCGAATCTTTGCAATATTGGATGATGTATTTTGCGTCCTGTGCCAAAGATTTACCAGCCTCCGTCAGCTGAAGGCCACGATGGGTGCGCACAAAAAGCTGCAGATCCAGATTTTCCTCCAGCAGATTGATCTGTTTGATGACTGCCGGGGGGGAAATAAACAATTTCTCCGCAGCTTTGTTGAAGCTACCGCATTCCGCTACACACAGGAAGGTTTCCAATTGAGGGTTATACATGGGAAATATCACTCCTTCCTTTTCTGTTTTTTCTTAAATCAGCAGGCTTTTGCGCCTCCTTGGGAATCATCCAGAACCGGCCAAATCTCTGCACGCCTTCGATCCGCCCTTCTTCACAGAGCTTCTGAATCCAGCGTTCTGATATATTCCACCGCTCAGACGCTTCTTTTACCGACATAATATCCATTGTTTCCTCCACGGTTTTCTTATTCCGTTGAAACATCTATGATATTATTATATCCGGATAAACGAAGTCTTTCAACTTGTTTTTTGTGAACCTTTTATGTACCCAGCCAGAAACGGCTGGGTTTTTCTTTTGGTCAGTTAATGCGCCGGGGTTCCGTACCCATAGATTTCATAGTAACCAACCGGGTAACTGTTTTGACGGCAGCTATCGCCGGAGTTACCTCGATAGTGTAGATGCGGCCATTCTCCACCTTCTCCACGATACCAACATGGTCGGAAGAACCATCCTGGCCGCCATCATCCCAATCGAAAAAGATAATGTCGCCAGGGCGCGGCTCATAGCTGTTGTCCTGCCACAGTCCGCGCTCCTGGAACCACAGCACACCCTGAGATGGTGTTGGCCTGCACGGAGTCCAACAGGTACTCCACGTTCTGAGTGATGGCGGTGGGATATGCGCCGCGCTTACGGAACTGACGCCATGCGGAGTTGAAGAACACACCGCTTTGCTCGTTCTCAAACACCACATGGAACTCGTCAAGGAACACATGGGTGCGCTTGCCTCGTTTCCAGTTGAGGGTAACGCGGTTGAGAATGGTGTCGGTAATGACCAGCAGGCTATAAATTGCACTCACTATGGATTAACAGAACGCCTAAAAATAATCCATGTACTTATGAAGTAACAAATCAATAAAATTGCCAAAATCCCCATTGTTGCCCCTATTTGTAACATCAATGTACTAAACCCAATATAGGCTGAAATTTCTGCTGATATGGTTTGGATAAAGTAAGCTATTACAACAGCAGCTACAATGATTGCTGTGATAATTGGAAGCCCAAACCAAACACTTAATTGTTGCAAGATAAGTTTTCCGATATGCTTTTCTTCCACCCCCAATTTTCGGAGTACAGAGAACGATACTTATATTGTCCTGCGTCTAAAAGCTGTTGCAGGGAAAGTACCGTAAGACATATAACCATCAGTACGACAGCACCATAAATCATTGCAGTCTGTAAAATAAAGTTATTTGCTATGGAACTATTGATTTGCAGTGTGCTAAAACGCACGCCATAAATAGCCCCGGTTTCTGCCTGCTCGGGATACTTCTCTGTAAAAAGTTTTTCCAGTTTCCTTGCATTTTCATAGGAGATATTTTCCGTTGTTGTAATATATCGGTTTTTTATCACTGGCAACAGCTTTTCACAAATATTGTCTGGAAGTACATACAATACATTTGTATAGGAATTGTACGCTGTTTCTCCAATCGGATCCTCATAATAGGACTGCCCGGAAAGAGTCAATTCTCCTGCGTCTGTCATAATGCTGGTGTGTTCTTTCAAAAAGCTATCCCGCTCTTCCTCGGTGGCGATTGCTTTCCATTGTGTTGTAAATTCATCTTCCTCCAGAGAAATCTGTTCGTAACCCAGCATTTCCCGTATAGTGTTATAATCACTCAAAGAAATTGCTACAATCGGAAAATCATATTTCTGTCTGTTGTGAAAATCATCTTTCTCTGGCAGATATAGATTGAACGTGCAATCATAAACTGTATCTATTTTGTGTTCTGTCAGAAACTCAGTAATAATTTCATAACTGTCTTGCGGCAGATTTTCTTCTTCATATACGTCATTATATCTTGAATATACCTGCACATCATACATAGAGCGCATATCCAAATAACCTGAAGCCCAGCCCGTCAAAATAGGGGCGGCAATAAACATGAAGATTGCAAGGACAAGGGTTATACAAATCAGCGTCATTGTTTTGCTGGTTGTATTTAGTTTTGATATAATTTGCCCGAAAAAGAACAGGTTTTCTCCCTTGTATCTATGTTCCGGCGATTTTACTTTCCATGCTACAATCAAACCACTGGTAAGATAAATGAAGGCACAAATGAAGAAAAGTAAGTCAATCACAACAAAAAGCAGATATTGTTTGAGCGTTCCACCACCTAAAGTCAGATAATATTTATTTGTTAATGCTGCAACGCTGGCTGCTGTAAAAGCATTCAATACAGAACATATCAGCAAACCGGCAATGAAACATTCTCTTTTTTTCTTTCTAATTATGCAAAATATCGACCACAGCAAAGTAAGCAGCGGAAAAAGAATATTTCCCCAAAACATAAGCTGCACCGGAAACGCAAAGCGGGTGTCATAATAAAACCAGACCTTTTGTATTCCTGTAATCAATCCCCATACGGTAAATACTTCAAAGAGGACTACTACAACAGAAATGAAGCGGCTCTTTTTTAGCTCTGGTTCGTTCTCTTTCTCTGCGGAAAGCATATCAATAATTTTTGTTTTCTGAATGGTACGGGTATTGAAAATTCCTACCACAAAAAAACTTGCCACAAAAAATACCACTGTCAACAAAACGGTATCCGGGAATAATGTCCATGAGATTTCATAAGGCTTTCCATAAGCAGTAAGGAGCATTGCGGTAATGAATTGAGAGCAAAATACACCGCAAAAAATACCAATCAAAATGGAAAACATACCCATAATCAGTGTTTCTGCAAAGAAAATCCTGCCAATGGTTTTTTGTTCCATTCCCATAATGGACTGGACAGCAAACTCTTTTTGCTTCCGTCTTAGCATATAATGATTGACGAACCGTATCAAAAATAACAACAGCAATGTTATCATGCAGATTGCAATTTTCATTCCGTCACTTAACAGCGTAAAATCATACTCGCTGCCTATATCCGGGCTATAATAACTACTGGAAATAGACAAGAACGCATAAAACACGGTAACACAGATTGTCATTGTTACAATGTAGACCAGATAGTCTTTTACAGACCGTTTTGCATTTCTGAAAACAAGTTTAGCATACATGGCTCTGTCCCCCTCCGATCATGGTAAGGACATTCAGAATTTTATCAAAAAAATCACTTCTGCTGTCGTTGCCCTTGCGCAGTTCCATAAAGATTTCTCCGTCTTTCAAAAAAAGAATACGGCTGGCATAGCTGGCGGTAAAAGCGTCATGGGTTACCATAAGAATTGTCGCCCTAAGCTGTTCATTGATACTTTGAATGGTAGACAGCAGCATTTGTGAGGAATGGCTGTCTAATGCTCCTGTTGGCTCATCTGCCAATAAGAGTTTCGGATTGTTGATAATTGCTCTTGCACAGGCACAACGCTGTTTTTGACCGCCCGATACCTGATAAGGATATTTGTTTAGCATATCGCTGATATTCAGCTTTCCGGCTATATCCAAAATGCTGGGTTCTACACTCCCGGCAGGGACTTTATTGATTGCTAATGCCAGTGCAATGTTTTCTGAAATTGTCAATGTATCCAGCAGATTGAAGTCTTGAAATACAAAACCTAAATTCTCTCTGCGAAAGCGGGCAAGGGATTTTGGGTTGATTTCCGTTATATCTGTTCCCTCTAAAAAAATATGCCCTGCACTTACGGTATCAATCGTAGAAATACAGTTTAGCAGCGTTGTCTTTCCAGAACCGGACGCACCCATAATTCCGAGAAATTCTCCGGCTTCCACAGAAAAACTAATGTCTTTAATGGCTTTGGTAATATTCCCCTCATTGCCATAATATTTCTGGATATGCTCCAGCTTCAAAATTGTATTCATCGGATAAACCTCCTTAACTGTTCCATACCTATATTGTAAATGGAGTATATCATTTTTTGTATCAAGTTTTCTTACACAGTTCTTACAAAAATGTAAGAAGTGCAGAACCTATCAGCCCTGCACTCCGATAATAAAATCATTCATTTGAAAGATAAGTGAAATCGTTGTTCCTCTGTTTTCGGAATAAGCAGTAAGTCCTATTCCCAGTTTATCACATAGACGCTTGCAAAGATATAAGCCAATTCCAGTAGAATTTTTCCCGGTTCGCCCATTCTGACCTGTAAATCCTTTTTCAAAAATACGGGGTAAATCACTTTTAGGAATACCTATCCCATTATCGCTGATAGATAGCACAATCTTGTCATTCGTTTTTGTCGCCCCAAAGTGCAAAATAGGCTGCTCTGCATGGTATTTGATTGCATTACCGATAATCTGATTTAAGATGAACCGCACCCATTTTTCATCGGTGTAAACTTTTGTTTCTATATCGTCTATCTGAATTGACATATGCTTTGACGCAAAAGATACTTATTATCTGCGATTGCACTATGCACAACATCGCATAAATTGACTTCACGGACAGAATAGTCTTTTTCAGTGTGTTCACTTCTGGCGTAGTAAAGCGCCTGTTCTGTATATTGATTGATATTCTCTAACTCTGCCAATACCTCTCTGGAAAAGGGAGAACGGTTATTCTCACACAGCAGCTTCATGGCTGTAATTGGTGTTTTTACTTCGTGTATCCATTGTTCAATGTATTCTTTATATTCCCTGCGTTCCCTCTGTACTTCGCCAATCCGTTCCAACATAGATTTTTCAGCCATTTTCATAATCTGGTAAAAAACCTGTTCATCAGCCCTTTCCGGCACTTGCATGATTTCCGGCAATAAATATCGTTCTTCTAATTGCTCCGTCATATTGAGCAATTTATTCAGATATTTTTTTCGTGAGAAATAAAATGCCAGCAAAGATAAAACAAGGACAATCGACCAGACTGCAAGAATAAACAGGACTGTTTGGATAGGATTATCGCTTGCAATCAGGAACAAAGCAAGGGCAAGCATACCCAGCAAATTGACTAAAATAACGGGGAGTTGATTTTTCAAATATTGTTTTCCACTCATAATGTATATCCTTGCCTGTGTTTTGTTTTAATGAAATCTACAAGTCCGATTGCTGCCAGTTTGTCGCGAATACGGGTAATATTGACACTTAGGGCGTTATCATCAACATAAAGCTGATTGTCCCAAAGAAAATCCACAATATCATTTCTGGAACAGATTTTTCCAGAGTTCTTAAAAAGGTAGTAGAGGATTTTCAATTCATTCTTTGTCAATTCTGCTTTCTGTCCTTTGTACTCTATCATGCTACTCTCCAAATGCAGGGTAGCTTCTCTCCACATATAAATTTCTGTTTGAGGGGAACGGTAGGCTTTCTTTAACAATGCAGCAATTTTAGCAAGAAGAATAGCGGGATTATAAGGCTTTGTGATAAACGCATCTCCACCCAGCATAATGCTGTTCAGTTCGTCCATATCTGTATTGCTGCTTGTTACAAATACAATCGGAATATCTGAAAAGGTGCGAATTTGAGAGCATATTTCAAAACCGTTATTCCCCGGAAGTTTTATATCCAGAATAACCAGATGTGGCGCAGCTTCTTTTAACTGCTCTATTGTTTGGGAAAAATCCGTAACTGCAAATACTTCATATCCATTCCCAGACAAAAGAGTTTTAAGCTGTGTTTGTATCGTAAAATCATCTTCAATGATTAGTATTTTTTCCTTCATAAAGATACCTCCCTGACACTTTATTATACTGTATCAGAGCGGTTTTCTCAATCCATATTGAAGAATAGTAACGGAATAATGGGCGGTTGTCTATCAAATTTTTGTGTGTTACTTTATCGCACATGAGCATTGGCGCCAGGGTTGTCATTTCCATAACCTTCCAACAGGTTGATGACACCCCAGATACCAAGCCCAGCACCCAGAGCGATAACGAGAGTCTGAAGAACGGTAATTGCCTGTTCAAAAAATGCCATAAATAATATTAGCCGGAATCATTTGAATGATTAGTTAGGTTTGTTTCATAAGCGCACAAAAGCCGGAACAATCTGCCCTCGATATATGAGAGCCTGATTCCGGCTGTCCTCCTTTTTCATTATTTTGTTGATGATTGTCCGCTTTGTACGCCAATGGCCTCAACAGAGGCAGTTGCGGCAAATAGATACGATCACTCCTTTCTCAGCGGAACCGTATTACACGCCCTCCGTGTCTACTTCATATACATCGCAGACCTCATCAGGCTTGAGTTTTAGTCTGGCAGACAAAAATGCTTCAATATCAAAGGTATTTCGCTTGTCTGCATCAGCTGTGTATTTGAAATTAGGGTGTCTGGTAATGTCATACTTGTCTGAAAGAAACGGACGCACACCGCGCAACTGCAAGATGCACTTGCCGCCATCCATAACTGCCAGCTCGTCCTGGCTCATCAGCTCTTTGCCACATTGTCAAGTGATGAATTCAAGAAAACGGCAGCCGCAAAGAAAAATCTTTGTGGCTGCCGTTCTAATTGGCGGCTTGAAGCAAAAAAATCCCCGGTTGTACCAGGGAAATAAAAACTTTAGTATAGCCTAAAAGAGAAAGCTAGCGCCTTGAGGCGCGGCCAAGTAGAGTGGGCTTAAAGCCTGCGTCCCGAGCCACCCGTTTTACGGGTGGCAGCGACTCCTTGTCTGTTTATCTTATACTTGTCAATTTATATTATCCAATAATGTGAATTATAATATGACAGTACGGATGCATATTATAGAAACATAACTTTGAAAGAATCAAGCATAACCTGTGGAGTGACTCTTCAACGGATAAACTATTTTCACTTCATACAGTTCCGACATATGGAATAAGGAACACCAATCGCCCTCAATACAACTTTCTTTCTATTAGTTAAAAATGCACATAATCAAAAAAGAAAATCGACTTATTTTAGACAAATTCATTGACAAGTTCTGCTTTAGGTGATAAAATAAAAGTGAAAAGTCGAAATTTATATTGTTGGGAGGTAAGACCGATGATTTGTTTTAAGGTTAAGTTGCCTAACTTAATAATGGAGCATTTTTACCGACGCTGCCAGCTTTGGAGGCTTAGAATTAAAATTGTTTCTATTTGCGCATAAGTTAGGCATGATTATTTGTCTACTTATGCGCTTTTTTATTTGAATTTTCAGTATTAGCAGAAAGGAAGTGTTATACATAGATAACATATGGCTTATCCTTTTGCTTCTATTAAGTTTTTTTATGATTTTTAAGCCGGAACTTTTATGGAAAATTGAACACTTCTTTTCTGTAAAAGGCGGTGAACCTACAGATTTATATCTTGGTTTGATGCGGGTTGCTGGAGTATTCTTTTTTATTGCATCCATCATTTGCATTATTGTTTTGGTTTTATAAGAGAAGGGGGGCTTTTAATGAAAAAGCTAACACGTAAGATTGTTGCACTTACTCTTTCCTTGGTTATGTGCATAAGTTTTTCTAACACTACTTTTGCTTATGCCGACAACGAGAATATCAGTTCTTCTGCTGAAGCAAGCAAAGTGAATTGGTGGAAGATTGGCTGGATTATCCTTTCAGATTATGTGGAAAAGCTTATCGATCTCGATGGACAGAGTGAAAAGGATAGTAGTTGGGCCTATCTTGTTTCACCTAGCATAGAATATAACACGGGTGATATGGGGCCTGAGGTTTATTTTCGTCCAGAAGTAGATAACAGCGTTGGTTCTATCCGTATGCATGGACATAGGATTATCTTTGTCGATATTTTTACACAGATTGCACTCATCTTGTCAGATGCCTCTGGTGATACGGTAAGTCAAGCAACTACTGGTACAAATCAGTATATGTTTTATACAAAGAAAGCAGGAGACAGTTCTGGTACATGGAAAGCACAGTTTGTTTCAACTGAGACATACAAATGGCAGTTGTATTATGCCCATTATTACAATGCCAATGCTCGTTCAAGTGTTCCTATGACGGAAGATGGATTTTACTTTGGGGATAATAACAGAGTTTATCAATTCTCTGTTGCAGAATCTTACAGACTTAATTCTCTTCCTCCAGAGGTTGTTGATATGACACAACTTAATGCTCAATTTATTAATCCTGCTGATGGAAAAACTGTAGATTATCTCAAAGACTTTAATGCTGGAGATCAAGTTCATTTCTCTGATATAATTATTGACATTAGTTATGATGCGACTGAGGATGCGACTACATTTTATTTTACCGAGGATACTTATGAGGAAAACATAGGATGGAAATTTGCAGGAAATCTTCTTGACCAATATTCCGCTGGTGATGTTCTGAATCTAACTTTTGATGTGTTGAATGTCGGAAACTATCAGGCATTACTTTTGAAAGCCTCGACTACTTTGAAGCAGCTTACGCGCATAATAACGGTGCCGCTTATCCCAATATTCAAGATTACCAATAATTTGATTTTGACATAAGGACTTATAGAAGAGGGCGTGTTGCGGATAATTTTCTGCAACGCGCCCTTTTTAGTATGCTTTAGCAAAATAAAGTTATCCCTTTTACTCTGGCCAAAGGAATAACTTTATTGCCTGATAGCATTAAAAGAAAATTGTTGTATCACTTTTGATATAAATTAAAAGTATTTAGCGTCTAAATTCTACCTTGACATTTCCCCAACAAAATTGTAAATAATCTTAACCTCCTGTGTCCTCTGACCATCAATCTTCTTGATTTCTCCAATCAGAATCCGGCTAATGAGCCGGTTCAGCACCGCCTCGTCCAGTTCCTCGATGGCGGCATAGCGCCGGATTTCCTTGATAAAAGTGCGGACTTCGCTTTCTTGCGCATCGGCACGACCTTGCATCATTGCCAGGTCATGCAGGCGTTTCTGGTTGGATTCCTGCTCCTGTTCCAGCGCCGCCGTCAGCTTCACAAACCGCTGCTCGGTCAGGATGCCTTTGGCCTTATCGGTGTACAGGCTCAGGAACATCCCGTCAATTTCCTGATTTCGGGCTTCCAGCCGCAGGCGTTCCTTTTCTGTCTGGGAGGCGTCCACCAGATACCGGTGCTCCATCCGGCGGCTGAGCCGCTGGTAGAACGCATCGGCATCCTTCATAGCCTGCGCCGCCAGTTCCTGAATGTCTTTCAGCACCAGATTGTATAAATCCCTGGCCTCGATCTTGTGGCTGGAACAGACCTTGCAGCCCATGCGGTTGTAGGTCTGGCAGATATAGTACGCCTTGTCAATCGGCTCCCGCATTTCGCCGGTGAAGCGGTTCTTCCCGGTTCGGCCCACTTTCTCATACCGCACCTGCATGGACTTCCCGCAGGTGGCGCAGTAGACCAGACCGTGGAACAGATTATAAAAGGGGCAGGAATTCCCCTGAATGGTCGGCCTGCGGTCAATGAGTTCCTGCACCTGTTCCCATTCCTCCGGCGTCACAATGGCCTCATGGCAGCCTCGATCACTTCCCACTGGTCACGGGGAATAATGTCATAGGTGTTGGAGCGGATGCCTTTCTGATGCGTCCGAAAGACCAAATGTGCGCCCTTATAGAATGGATTTCTCAGGATGTGACTGATTCTGGCTCCGCCCCAGAAATAATAGTTGGCGTCAAACTCCGTGTTGGCTTTGACATGGGTGATTGGGATTTTTTCTTCCATCAGACGTTTGGAAATCCTCATGCAGCCCAGCCCGTCAAGGGCATAGTCATAGATTTTGCGGATGATTGGCGCTGTCTCAGGGTCAATGATGAGATGCCCCTTGTCCTCCGGGTCACGCATCAGGCCGAAGGGCGGCGTCCCTCCGCAGAACTTCCCCTGCCGGGAGCGGGTGGTGATGCCTGCCAGCACCTTTTTAGAAATATCCCGGCTGTACATATCGTTCAGGATATTCTTAAAGGGCGTAATGTCCATCTCCTGACGGGTCAGGCTGTCCACGCCGTCCGTGATGGCGATATAGCGTACATTGTGTTTGGGGAAAAAGATTTCGATATAGCTGCCAGCTTCAATATAGTTCCTACCAAGCCTGGATAGGTCTTTGGTGATGACGCAGCCGATCTTCCCCGCCTCAATGTCAGCGATCATGCGCTGGAAGGCAGGGCGGTTGAAATTGCGGCCCGTATAGCCGTCATCCACATAATATTCATACTGGAACATTCCATGCTTTTCAGCAAAGTCCCGAAGCATGATTTTCTGGTTGCTGATGCTCATACTCTCGTTGTCGCCGCCGTCATCCAGAGAGATGCGGCAGTAGAGAGCGGTGATTTTCTCATAGACTTGTTTTTTCCTGCTCATAGCGTTCTCCTTCTATGAACAGGGACACGATACCATTATAGTACCATGTCCCTGCCCCTGAATCAACCGTTTTTACGCAGCGTTTTCGGCCATTTCCCGCTGCTGACGCCATTCCTCGAAGTGTTCGCAGGTCTGACGCTCAATCAGCTGCTCAAAGGCTTCCCGCATGGACTTCTCCCCGGAGAACTCCCGCACCACCACAAAACGGACTTTATTTTTCTGCTGTTTGCTTTTTTCCATAGGCTACCTCCATAGAGTAGCAGGCCAGACGGCAGCACTGGCAACGAAGTCCGGCAACGAACCTCTGAAAACCTGTAAACTACCGTCTGACCTGCAAATCTTACTTTATCAATTTTCTTGAAAAATCTCGTTGTTTTCGTTGCCGGAGATAGAGATAGATATTAGAAAATACCTTATTTACAGGCTTTTTCCGTATCCAGACCGGAGAATCCCCGGCAACAAACCCGGCAACCAAGTGGCAACCATCCCGGCAACAGACCGCTAATTTTATGCGATCCACTCCTTCGGCAGTTCCAGCTGGCAGCATTCTTCCTCGGTCAGCTCCACAAATCCATCTTCGTTGCCGGGCAGTTCGTTGCCGGAAACGTCCCGTTCCCAGCCCCTCTGCCTGCCATATCCGGTGAACATCCGGGGATTGGAGAATGGTTTCCAGCCCGTCACCACCGTGTTCATGATCTCGTTGATATTGTGCAGCTGCCACCGCTTCGGCTCATCGTAGGTGTGGCCCAGCGCCTCCTTGAACAGCTGTTTGGAGCAGACCATGCTGCCGGTGTAGTGTTCCAGAAAGCCCTGTATCTGTCCGGCCTCGGTGTCCTCCGGCATGAAATCCTTCTGCACCTCCACCAGCTGGCGCTGGATGGACTTGCTGAACTTCATAGAGTAGTGGCCGCTGCGGTAAATCGTCATGGCCTCCGCCCAGACCTGTAAAAGATAGGCTCTGGAGGCGTCCTCGTCCTCCAAAATGTGAACCTCTGCATTCTCCGGGTAAATCATGATCGGCAAAAAGCGCCGATTTCCGGCCCGGTCAAGGGGCAGGAAGTCCAGTGTGTTGGACGAACCGCCGAACACACACTGCCGCAGCCGGTCTTTGGGCTGGGCCTCGTAGGGCGTCCGGTAGGTTTCCTTCTGGCGGCTGATAAAGGAGCGGATTTCTTCAATGCTTTTGGCGCTGCTGGTAGCCAGCATCTCCGACATTTCGATAATCCAGTGTCCTTGCAGCTTCAGATACACCCTGTCATCGTCCAGTTTTTTCAGGTCGTCACTGAACCACTCGTCCCGGATCGCCAGCAAGCGGAAGAAGCTGGACTTGCCAGCCCCCTGACCGCCCACCAGACAGAGCATTTCCTCATATTTGGAGCCGGGGCGGAATACCCGCCGGATAGCCCCCAGCAAAAAGTGTTTCAGCATTTCCTCCACATAGTCGCTCTCGTCCGCACCTAAGAAATGATGGAGACAGGAGCGGATGCGGGGCGTCCCGTCCCAGACAAGGCCGTTTAGCACGTCCTGTATGGGATGGTAGCAGTTCTCATTCGCCACGATGGAGAGCGCCGCCGTCATCTTTTTCTCACTGGTCAGGCCATAGGTCTGCTCAAAATAGAGAAGCAGATATTTCACGTCCGTATCCGTCAGGGCACTGGTATTCCTGCGCCAGCCTAAATCCTGTACAATGTCCACCCGGTCAGTCAAAAGGTTCAGGCGGATCGCCCCACGCAGGAGAGGGTCATGGCAGAACACCGTCCGGCAGTTGCCGATGGTGTTGGCGGGCTGGCCCTTCTCGGTGACGGACAGGCTTTCCCGCACCTCATCAACGCTCCGCTCCGGCGCTAAGGCTTCGGCTGCGCTCATGGCGGCCTGCCGGGTGGCTAGCGGTAAACTCTGATATTCGCTGCTCAATCTTCCTCACCTCTTTTCCATACTCAGCGACCACGGAAGCACGTTCCTCCATGCTGCCGGACAAGAGAATATCCAGCAGATATTCCGTGTACGGTTTCTTTTGCAGGGCCTCCACGAACAGCGGATTCCACGCTTCATCCGGCGTCTGCGGGGCGTATTCCTTCTCCCAGCGTTCCAGCAGATGCAGGTAATTGCACAGCACCCGGAAACATTTCTGCTCCGCCTGCCGGTAACGCAGTTCCTCGCTGATTTTTCGCTTGACCGGCCTCCTGCGGGGCGGGTCATGGCCTTTGGCGTCATAGTGGACAGAGAAATCCTCCGCCAGCTTCAGCGCCGCCTCCTTACTGCTCAGACTAAACAGACGGGCGGTAAAATCAATCACATCCCCATCTGCCTGACAGCCAAAGCAGTGGAACCGATGGTCAATCTTCATACTGGGATGTTTGTCATCATGGAAGGGACAGCAGGCCATGCCATTCCTGCCAACCTGCACCCCGTAATATTCCGCAGCCTGCCTTGTGGTGACAGACTCCTTCACCGCTTCAAATATATTCGATTTTCTCACCTCCAGGCAGAGAAAAAAGCACCCGTTTCCGCAGAAAATCAGGTGCCTCATAACTCCATATCGTGTTTCTTTTTCGGAGCAATCCGCCCCTCACGTTCCCAGCGTTCCCGGTTATCTCGGTCAGCGTTCAGCCTGCCTTTCGCCAGCTTCTCCCGGATGGATTCTCTGGCCTTCTCCTTAATCTGCTCCTTACCGGCCTTCTTGACCTCCGGCTGCATGAGAGTTTTCTGGATTTTTGCCAGGGCGTTCTGCATGACCCGTTTGATTTTGGTAATCACTCCATCCAGACGGGCGGCAGCGTAGTCACGCTCCTTCTTCGGGGCCTTGCGCTCCGGCGAAAGCACCCATTTTTTCGATTCTTCCACCAGACGAATATCTTCCTTGTGTGTCTCCTGCCGGACGGTATCGGTCACCACCTCCACCGCCTTGTCATAGGCCGCATCGGAAACATCATCTAACAGCGTCTCCACGTCCTCGATTTTGAGCGTCAGTTCTTCCAGCTTCTGCTCCTGCGCCGCAAGCTGCTCCTTCTGCTTCATCAGGATATAATCCTGTTTTTCCAGATAGTCCCGCCCGCCGTAGGACGGCTCCTGATCCAGATGCAGCCCATGCCGTCTGGCGATGTCAAACAGGATCGTCCGGCAGACCGCATCAAAGGTCTGCTTGCGGTTGTTGTTCCGGCCTTTGGGCTTCTCCGGGTTGGGGAGAGGGATGCCAAGTTCTTCCAGCGCCTTTTCCTGCTGGGGGCACAGTTCCCCATAGCGGTTCTCACAGTCAAAGACGTGCCGCTCATGGATGTGGGGCGTCCCCTCGTCCAGATGGAGCGCCCAGTCCAGGATGTGGATATGGGAACCGAAGCGGCGCTCAAATTCCTGATAAAACTCATTGACGATGGAAAAGAGCGTATCCGGCGAGACGGATTCTCCCATCGTGCCGATCTGGTAGATACTTTCCTCCGGGCAGGTCTTGTTGTTTTTCAGCAAGTCCTCCACAGTGCGGTTGCGCTCGGTGTGCCGGGTTTTCTCATTCCGGGCGTTCTGAGCTTCCACATAGCCGCCGTAATGCTCGTAGTAATACATCCGCTCGATTTCCTCAAAGCTGAAATCCGGCTGCTCCGGGTTCTCCCGGAACTCATGGGTGGTAAAGCCCCGGTAGCAGTCCCAGTAGACATTTTGCCTTGCCCGTTCTGCGTCAATGTGTTCGCTGTTCTCCACATCGAACCGGCGGTCATTGTGGCGGGGATTATAGGTGCCATGCTTGCCGGAGCGTCCATTGTGTCGTGTCAGTTTCAAACAGATTTCCTCCTTCCTGCGAAGATGTTCTGGGGCCGGGGAAGGGGGCGGCGAAGCCGCAAATCCTGCGAATTTTGCGTCAGGTAATACCCAATACAAGTTGACGCAGGCATCAACTTTCCCTGGGCAAGGCGTTTCACCCTTGACCCGATGGGGCGGCTGCCCTCAACCTGCCAAGCACTTCGTCCTTGACCCGATAATGGCTGCCGCCCTTAACCTGCCAATGGGCGTTGCCCCTTGACCCCAGCAGTGCGCTGCCGCCCCTGCACCCCGCCACAAAGGGCTGGCCGCCTCTGTACTTCCGCACCGGCGAAGCTGGCTTCCACCGCAGGGACGGTGTTTGCCAGTTTCACCGGCTCCGTATCCACACATTTGCGCCCATAGGCGGGGAGTGGATACGGAATACGCCTGCGGGGATTGCCGGTCAAAACATCGGGTGCAGACCCGTCATTTTTCCCGTAAACACCCCGATTTTAGGCGATTTTTTCTTCCGTTACCACCACCTGAAAGCCATGCTCCTTTGCGTACTCCCTTGCGGCGGCTTTCCGTTCTTCGCTGTACGGAGGCACCAGCCGGATCGACAGCCGGGACTTGTCCAGCACATAGGTCACGCTGCCCTCCGGCGTGCTGCGCTCCAACCGGCACAACAGTGGGTACTTCCGGCTGAAATCAGCCAGCCTGCGCTTCAAGCTGGCGTTGAAGGTGTAGACGCTGGCAAGGTTCTCCGCCTCGTTCCAGTTGATGATGGTTTCTTTCTCATACTTAGACAGCTTCTTCATACAGATCCTCCTCATAATCGGTGTAAGATTTCAGCACACGCAGGTTGCGCTTGAGACGGCGGTACTCGTCCATCTCCATGCGCAGATGGTGATAAAAATCCTCGTACCAGCTTTCGTTCATCTCCGTCTCCACCTTCCGGGCCAGCCCCAGCATCCGGCGTTTGGCCTCCGGGTCAACCGTCAGAGCCGTCAGCCATTTCAGCCGTGTCACCGTATTGTGGTGGCTGAGACAGCCGTAAGCGTAGAGAATCTTCTTTTCTTTCATACTCAGTGTCATAATGATTTCCTCCATTTCTTTGCTGCGGAGCCATGCGCCCCGCATGATAAACTTGTTTCCTGTCCGCCGGTCTGCCTGCAAGCCGCTCCTGCCCGGAATTTCTCCCGGCGTATCGGCCTCTTTGGTGTGCTCGATTTCTGTCCTGGCGTCACTTCCCCGGAGGCCATACCCCTTGCAGCCGGTCATTCGATTTTCAAGGTTCTGTGCCTGTCTGCAAGAACCAGTTTACCGAAAAAAGAGGCCCTTTCCCGTATATCCAAAACGTCGGAAAAACGCTCGAAATCCGCATATTTCCACGCTTATGGAATCGTGCTATAATGGGTGTAATCACTGAAAAAGATAACGAGAGAGGGGGCTTTGGATGTACGCAAAGCTGACAATCCCGGAGCGGCTCAAAGACCTGCGGGTGGTGGACAAGCACCTGACGCTGGAACAACTGGCGGAGCAGACCGGCCTGTCTAAATCCGCGCTGGGAAAATACGAAACCGATGACTACAAGGACATCAGCCCGTTTGCGATTGCAACGCTGGCGGACTTTTACGGCGTGTCCACCGACTATCTGATGGGGCTGACGGAAAATAAAAATCACCCAAACACAGAACTTCAATCTCTGCATCTGAGTGATGATATGGTGGAACTTTTGAGCAGCGGCAAAATCAACAACCGGCTTCTCTGCGAACTGGCTGCCCACCCGAATTTCCGGCGGCTGATGATAGATATGGAAATCTGCATCGACCAGATCGCCAATATGCGGGTGGAGCAGATGAATCTGGTGTTGGAGGCCACCCGGCAGACCGTCATGAGCAAGTATGCGCCCGGAGAAGATGACCTCTATATGCGGACGCTGGAACTGGGGCAGGTGCAGGAAAGCGATTTTTACAGCCATGTCATGCACGATGATCTGGACAGCATCGTCCGGGACATCCGGGAAGCACACCGCAAGGACAAGACCACCGCCGACCCGCAGCCCACGCTGGATGACGTCAAGGAAAAGTTTGAACAGGCGCTCGAACAGGGCAGCCAAGAGGAAGTGGTAATCCACGAATTTTGCGACAGAATGCAGATACCCTTCGAGAAGATTTCCTCAGAGGACTTCTCTGCATTTTTGCGGATACTGAGCCTGTCCAAAATGCTCAAAAATCCCAACAACATGAGAGGAAAGGCCAAGCCGCAGCCGTACTATGCGCCCAAGCGGAAGAAACGCAGATAACAGGAAAGCCGCCCAATCTGTACCGTTGGACGGCTTTCGACCCGTTTGTGGGCGGAATAAAATATGTGGTTATACATCCGTTAGCTGACCGTTTTCATCAGCTTTTTCATAAACTTCCAGAGACGGATGCCATCTTTGAGGCCCAGCCGGTAAAAGAAGCACTCGCTTTCTGCACCAGAATCGAAAATAGAATCACAGTAGTGTCTTACAGCGTCCTTCTGTTCCTCAGACAATGCGCTGATTGCTTTTTCATACTCGTTTTCCAAGCGAAGGCAGTCCTCTTTTTTCTCCGTGCCGGTTTCTGCCTCCCGCCACTTAGCAAACTGGCTCTGCATCCGCTCCTGAATCATCAAATCAACCAATTTTTCTATATCTGTACCCATAAGCGCCCCTCCTTATGCTGGGCGGATATAATTCCGGTATGTTTCCAGGACGGAATCTGACACACCGCTTTTATATACTTTGCGGATGTCGGAGATTTCCTCTTGCTTCAGCAGTTTCAGCCATTTCAGCAGCTCAGCCCTGCCGTTGGCAAAGTTACAATAACGCCCATCGGCGTATTCGATACGGTATCTCATAGACAGGCACCTCCTTAAACAAAAATCATCTCAGAGAGGATGATTTCCTCTGCTCGGCTGCGAATGCTGTTCATGCCCCCGACCCACGCAAGCTGGTCACGGGCTTTCAGTTCCTCGGTGACACCCTCCGCCTCCTGCATCTGCGAGACGATACACGCCAGCCGGTCAGCGGCCTGTTCGTTCAGGTCAGCAAGATATGTCCAGAGTTTTCCCGACAGAAGCAGGGCATTGTACTGGCCGGGCCGGTGTTCTTGCAGAAACGCTTTGTGCATCCGGCCCCACCGCCCAATGGGGCGGCTTTCCTCCGGTAGCTCCAGATCGGGGATGTAGTAGTCTCCCACCAGCGTGTAGCTGATTCCGTTTTGATGGATTTTCTTTGGTAAATGCTCCATGTTCGACCTCCTGTATTCAGTTATTTCAGAATCCAGTTGATCGTGTCCCTGTTCATGATAAATTCAAGGCAACTGAACTCTTCACGAACAAGTATGGCATATCCTTTCCTAATTTCTGATAACTGAGGCCGTGGGAAACCTGGCTGCCCCGGTTTCGGACTGGTTATAGAGATCAATGGTCTCTTTCCCCAGCAGCTCCGAAATTTCCTTGAGGGTGGATTTCTCTTTGCCTCCCAAAACAAGGTGCTGTCACAGTTACCGACGATGGTATCCGCCGCGTCCTTGTAGATGGT
>NZ_QUHY01000059.1:0-5858 GCF_003479865.1 Blautia sp. AM47-4 | reverse complement strand
CGAACTGATTGTACTTCTTGCACATTTATGTAAGGAGTGAAATCATGGCAAAAGACCCTATTAAGAAAGCAGAAAACGGAACTTATTATTTTAGAGCAAACTTAGGTTTCCACCCGATTACCGGAAAACAGATTCAGAAATACAAAAGCGGATTCAAGACAAAAAAGGAAGCCAGAGAAGCATATTCAAAGCTTATGCTTACATCCACAGAGGA
Organism: Blautia sp. AM47-4; assembly: GCF_003479865.1. Classification (NCBI taxonomy): domain Bacteria; kingdom Bacillati; phylum Bacillota; class Clostridia; order Lachnospirales; family Lachnospiraceae; genus Blautia; species Blautia sp. AM47-4. The sequence continues at coordinate 5,644 of NZ_QUHY01000059.1, read as the reverse complement.
ATTGACAGAAAAGAAACAGCAGCTATCCTTTCAGCAGTTCATTGAAGAGACTTACCTACCTTGGTATAAAACACAGGTAAAGGAAAGTACCTATCTGAACCGCCGTTCTACCATTCAGAAACATTTTTCATACTTTTACAAAATGACGGTGGATGAGATAGAACCCATTAACGTCCAAAACTGGCAGCTTGAACTCGCAAAAGAATTTAGTCCAAACTATATCCGTATTGTACAGGGTATGCTCTCCATTGCCTTTGACAGAGCAGTTGTTCTCGGTCTTGCAAAGAAAAATCCGTCACGAATGATAGGAAACATCAAGAGCAAGAAAACAAAAGTGGATTTTTGGACACTGGATGAATTTCAAAAGGTAATTTCCCTACTCTACAAGGGCGATTATTACGAACATTACCTTTTCATTTCATACTGGCTCCTGTTTATGACTGGAATGAGAATCGGAGAAGCCGCAGCCCTGCAATGGTCGGATATCAACTTTGAAACCGGACTTTTAAGTATAACGAAAACGCTGTACTATAAAACAATAGACGAATACAAATTTGTGGAACCAAAGACACAAGCCAGTATTCGCACTATCTATATTGACACAGATACCATTAAAGAATTAAAAGCATGGCAGGAAGTACAGCAAAAGGTTTTAAAGGACTGTGACCTTGTACTAAGCTATAATGGGATTCCCACCAGTAAGCACACCCTCCCACGGGCATTAGAAAAACTTGCTGGATTGGCAGGCGTACACCGTATCAAAATTCATGCACTCAGACATTCCCATGCTTCCCTGCTCATCAGTATGGGAGAAAATCCTTTATTGATTAAAGAACGTCTGGGGCATGAAAAGATACAGACCACGTTAGGAACCTATGGACATTTATATCCCAACACCAACGTGGAAGTTGCCAAAAAATTAACTGGCGTTCTCACTTATACTCCGGCAACAACCAGTGTTGCCGATTACACCAGCAATCAGCATACAGCAATCTATCACAGAGCAGTTGAATAAAAAAATGCAATCAAAATGCAATTCTAAAAGAAAAGAGCCTCAAAACCCTTGAAAATAAAGGCTTTGAAGCTCTGCTCCAACTATTCAAACTCTACAAAGACTAACGCTTTTTGTTTAGGAATTATTCTCTGTAATGTTTCTCGTTCTTTTGATTATTTGATATATCCATATTATCCTGCCTATACGAGCTAATGTTATCATTTTGTTATCGGCATTGATAACACCTACTCGATAACTGTGGATAATAACTATATGTAGCATGTCAAATTATAAGCTATTTTGCTTAGAGATTCAACACAAAACTGAAATTTTACTTTTCCTTATATTCATCTGGTATTGCTATTTGAAATGTTTCACACAACAGCATCACATCATGCACATCATTTTTATCGTGTTCATATCCCAAATGAAGCATTACCTGACTCAATGGTTCAATACAAGAAACAGTTATATCTCCAACTTTTCCAATACCGGAAAAAGTTTTTGATGGAAATATATCTCCCTCATAAACAATTCCGTCATCTGTAAATTCAAAACAATGTAAATCAATGATTCTTTGTTTATCATCTTTCCAGACAGTATGACCATCCGTTGTATAATCAGTATTTACTTCCTCAAATCCATGCTGCTTAATCACATAAATATAATCATGATAATGTTTCAGTTCAACAAACAAATCAATATCATTGTGTATTCTTGATTCTCTTTTAAGAAGTGCATCAACACCCCATCCGCCATCTAAATATACTTTAATTTCGTTTTGCAAAGCATATTTTATAATTTCACATGCATCTTCTGTACGTACCATAATCTATCCTCCAAATTCAAATCTTTGTATGCTTTCCAACTCACTAAAAGCCTGAAATTTGTCAGTCTTTCATCCTTTTTGTTATCAATCACCAATTAGCTGTAATCCATTAGGATTTAGCTGATATATTTTATCGCACACCTCTTCAATATACTTTCTATCGTGAGAAATGCTAATGACAGCCCCCGGAAATTCTCGGAGCATTTTTCTTATTACCGGACCGGACAATGGTGAAAAATTTCTTGTCGGTTCATCCAGAATAAGAACATTTGCACCACTTAAGCTCATCCTCAAGAGAAGCACTTTCGCCTTTTGTCCGCCTGATAACTCCCGAATCGGATGCTCCATTTCATCTGGTGTGTATTTAAGTGAACCAAGGTATGTTCTAATTCTTGTACGCTCTTCTTTATCTCCTGTTTTATCAAGGTAATCAACCGGTGTAACATCCAAATCCAGCAGGTCTTCATAAGTTTGAGGCATATATTCTGCTTTAATGTCATTCCGATTTAGGAGTTCTTCCGCTATCTTTTTTAGAAGAGTCGTTTTTCCTGCCCCGTTGGCTCCTATCATACAGATTTTTTCTGAACCTTTTATTTTTAAATGAATTCCTTCTGCTAAAATTCTTTTGCCATCCGGAGTCACAAGCTTTGAAAGTTCATATTCTATGACCGTTTTTCCTGCGGGAATGTGTGAGTTTTCATCCCCTAATTTGACAAAGATTGCTTCTTCCTGTTCCGGCATCTGAGTCATATTTTCATCTTCTTTTTCAAATCTTCGTTCCATTGCCTTAACCGTATGCATTTTGTCCTTTAAGTTTTTGGCAACAGACGGTGCTTGTCTGGTACAACTTCTTAATGCACCTTGTACACTCTGCATAACTCTTTGATATTTTTCATCGCGAATCTTTTTCTCCCTACGGTCACTCAGTGCCCGCTGTTTTTGGATTTCAAATTTATGAAGCCGTTCTTCCACATAGCGTCTATAGGGAAGCTTTGCCACGGTATATCTCGCCTTTGTTTTTCGTATAATCTGCTCGATATGTATCACCATGTTGGCAGTACGCTCTATCAGCGTTTCATCGTGTGAAATAAAAAGCACAATGTGCTTCCAGTCATTTATGATTTTTTCCAGTAATGTAAGCGTCGCAATGTCGATGTCATTGGAAGGTTCGTCCAACAACAGCACAGAAACATCGCGAATGAAAAGCCTCATAAGTTGTGTCTTGACTTTTTCGCCTCCTGAAAGACTACCCATTGTCTGGTTACTGTAGAAAAAATCATTTTTCATTCCAAATTTTCCCGCAATAACAGACAATTCTTTAGGCGTTTTCTCCCAGAATATTTCCTCTTCAGAAAAATATTCGTATATTGTTTTTTCCTTATCTTCATCGAGCATCTCCTGCGGAAGATAACCAAGACGTTCGTGTCCCATTATCCTTTCCCCATCTGCTTCTATATAGTTTTCTACAAGCGACGGATTGTATATCCACTTCATTAATGTCGATTTCCCATTTCCCTCTTCTCCAATAATAACTGCCTTATCTCCATCATTTAGCACAAGGTTGAAATCATTAAGAATTATTCTCAGGTCTTTTTTATGTGTTAAATTTAATTTTTTTATCTGCAACATTAAAGTTTCTCCTTTTCGAAGTCTGAGCCAATTATTATTTTGAACACACAAAAACGAGTCTTTTTTGCATACGCAAAAATAGACTCGCTAAATAGCCCCTTATTTCTTTTCCAAAAGGAAAACAAAGGAAATGCCTCTTGCGATAATCCAACTTAAGCGTACACAAAACAAACCTATTCTCTACAGGCTCAATAACTATATGTGTCTTACTTAAATCAAATTATCTATTAATCATTTCCTCACCTTACACAAAATGTGCCTTTCTTTCTTCTAATGGCAATACTATCATACTGTATTTTTTGTGTCAATACATTTCACCTTATGGAAGTGCAAATTAAAATTTTCACTTCCTAATTATACATCCAACCATTACGAAATTCAATCTTTCACAACCTCTTTACAACCACAACCACAGCACTCCAGCAAACGCAGGAGCACCATACCGTAAAACGCTTATGTGTAAATCAACTCCGTTCCTACAACTTCCCTCACACAAGCCTGAATATTATTCATTCTTCCAATCCATTCGTAGGGATTATCTTTCTTTAATTGTTCCGTCACATCTTGTCTGTCGGCATATTCCTTTACCAGTCGAAGAAACATATCCTCTGCTTGCTTATCGACTTCTGCAAGATAACTATGCAGCTTTCCGCTTGTCAGCAGGTTCATATATAACACTTTATAGTGTTCCTTTAAATGCCTTGCATGTCGTTTCCCCCATAAACCAATCGGCTCTATTTCTTCTTCGGCTGGTACTGTGATGTTCGGCAATAAATAATCACCCACCTGTCTATAAGTTCCGCCCATTTCTTCAAAAATTGTCTTTGTCATTTTCCTTTTCCTCCTGTGATTTTTGTCTATCGTGATCGTGTATTATCACGCTTGCGACCTTTAACTGTTCTTGCCTGCTCCAACAAATCATCTATCTGTTTGCGACCAAAAACCTTACGGAGCAGGCTGTAATCTTTATTTTCTGCTTTTAGGATTTTGTTTTCTTCGGTCAATCTTTCATTGACTTTCTCCAAACGCTGATTGGTGCGGTATAACTGTGCATTCGCTGTATTCAGCCTATGATAGTTGTCCCACCCCTCAAAGCAGCGGGCAAGCACCGTTTTGACAAGTTGCTTCAATTTCCTTACAACCGGCTCTGCCATTTTGGTTTATATGCCTTTGCAGTCATAAATTTCTCTGGTTCTGGCAACTGATATTTCGGTGCAGTATCAAGCTCTATTTCAAGATTTGACAGCTCGTCTTTTGCCTTATCATAGTTCAATACTCGTTCCGACAACACATCAAATTCAATCTGTTTCTGCTCGATTTTCGCACCTAATGCCGCCACTTCTTTTTCTCTTTCCTGCTTTTTATAATCCAAAACAGAAAGATGTTTTTCGTGTGTGCCTAAATGTTCCCACTCAATCCCATAACGTTCCATCACCGCCGCAAGCTGTTCTTTTTCGGACTGTATCCATTGCGACCACTCCGTATCGCCACGACTGCCGCCCTTAAAACCTTGCGTTGCAAGAGCCTGCTTTAGTGACACTCTTGTATCAAGTCCACGCTTGCTGCCTGTGGTAAAAGGTACAAAATCTATGTGCAGATGTGGTGTAGCTTCATCCATATGCAGATGAGCCGAGAACACCCGAAGCTGTGGATTTCGCTCCTGAAAACCCTGATAGTATTCATCTAAAATCTGCTTTGCCAGTTCTCCGTTTTCCGTATCGGCGTTCATATTTCCCTTACCGCCCACCTGTAAAATGATTTCGTGGAACGGTTTTTCCTGCTTGGAACTTCGGATTTTTTCATAATAATCTTTTATCTTTCGGTCTGACCTTATCTGCTTGGCATTGTATCTTTCCAATGCTTCATCAAACAATTCGTGATAAACTGTCTTTATATTTTCATTGCAGTAGTCGATATTGAGATGAGTACGAGTTCCGTCTACATTTTCTGCTCGGAACTTTCGGCTATTGTGATTGACCGAGCCTTTACCGACCATTGCACTTATCGTTCTCTGCATTTTTTCATCTCCCATCTGTAAATTTCAACATTCTCAGGTTTGTTACTTTTGTCAAAAGTAACGCAAAAGCACTTTTGACGGGTACACCCATCAAAAATGCGACCTGTAAACAGGTTTTGACGGGTACACCCATCAAAAATGCGACCTGTAAACAGGTTTTGCGCTCCGAAGGCTC
>NZ_QUHY01000058.1:0-6693 GCF_003479865.1 Blautia sp. AM47-4 | reverse complement strand
TAAAGGAGGTGTACCAAAATGGCCTATGTGCCAGTACCAAAAGACCTTTCCAAAATCAAGACAAAGCTGGCCTTCAACCTAACGAAGCGCCAGCTTGTTTGTTTTTCCAGCGCAGCGGCGGTGGGCCTCCCGGCTTACCTGTTTTCCCGTGGCAGTATCGGGAACAGTGCCGCCATGTTCCTGATGATCGGCCTCATGCTCCCGTTCTTCTTTCTGGCTATGTATGAACGAGACGGTCTGCCGCTGGAAAAAGTGCTGAAAAACATCATCCGCACCCGGTTCCTCTATCCCCGTGTGCGGCCTTACAAAACCGAAAACTTCTATGCGCTGCTTAGCACCAGAAAGGAGGCGCAGCCGATTGCGAAACAACAGAAGGGCCGGAAAGCCCGCAGGCAGAAAGCCTGAAAAGCAGGGGCTTCTCGGCCTGTTCACAAAGGGAAAGAACATTCCCACCACCGCCCAGCAGACCCTCCCTTACCGGGAAATGTACCGGGACGGGGTGTGCCGGGTAGCGGACCGCTATTACACCAAAACCATTGAATACGAGGACATCAACTACCAGCTCGCACAGTCCGAAGATCAGGCGGCCATCTTTGACGGGTGGAGCGCCTGCCTCAACTACTTTGACAGCAGCCTTCCGTTCCAGCTTTCCTTCCTCAACCACCGGAGCCGCCCGGGCAGCCGGTACAGCGTGAACATCCCCATGCAGGATGACGATTACAACAGCGTCCGGTGCGAGTATGTGGAAATGCTGGAAAACCAGATCGCCAAAAGCAACAACGGCATTGTTCGCACAAAGCTCCTGACCTTTGGCGTGAACGTGGACGACCTTTCCACCGCCAGGGCAAGGCTGGAACGTGTAGAGGCGGACATTTGCGGGAACTTCAAAAAGCTGGGCGTCAAGTGCCGCTCCCTTTCGGGGCTGGAACGGCTGGAGCTTCTTCACGGGCAGCTTCACCCCGGCAGCGGCTCCCCCTTCCGGTTTTCATGGGATATGATCCCCAAAACCGGGCTTTCCACCAAAGACTTTATCGCCCCGGACAGCTTCGATTTTCGTTTCAGCCGACTGTTCCGGGTAGGGACGACCTGGGGCGCTGCCTCCTACTTGCAGATTTTGGCCTCGGAACTCTCGGACAAGCTGCTGGCGGAGCTTTTGGAAATGGATGCGGAAATGACCATCACTCTCCATATCCAAACCGTCGATCAGGCCGCCGCCGTAAAATCTATCAAGGCCAAAGTCTCCGACATTGACAAGATGAAGGTGGAGGAACAAAAGAAGGCAGCCCGGTCAGGGTACGACATGGACATACTTCCACCCGATCTTGTAACGTACAGCAACGACGCAAAGACCCTTCTGGAAGATTTACAGAGCCGGAATGAAAGAATGTTCCTGCTGACCTTCCTTGTGGTAAACATGGCCCCGACCCGCCGGGAGCTGGACAATGACCTGTTCACGGTGTCCGGTATCGTCCAGAAATACAACTGCACCTTGAAGCGGCTGGACTTCCAGCAGGAGGACGGTTTTCTTTCCAGCCTTCCGCTGGGCCATAACGACATTGAGATCAAGCGCGGCATGACGACCAGCTCCACGGCCATTTTCGTTCCCTTTATGACGCAGGAGCTCCGCATGGATGGCGAAGCCGTCTATTACGGGCTCAACGCACTTTCCCATAACGTCATCATGGCAAACCGGAAAAAGCTCAAAAACCCCAACGGCCTGTTCCTCGGCGTGCCGGGCTCCGGCAAATCCTTTGCCGCAAAGCGGGAGCTTGTGAACGTGTTCCTTGCCACCCGTGACCGGATCATTGTGGTTGACCCGATGGGCGAATACTCGCCCCTTATCAAGCGGCTGGGTGGACAGGTCATTGAGATCGCCCCGGACAGCCCCCACCACATCAACCCGATGGACATTGATTTGAGCTTCGACGAGGAAAACCCGATGGCGCTGAAAGCCGACTTTATCCTGTCGCTGATGGAGCTGATCGTCGGCGGCAAGGACGGCTTGCAGCCGGTGGAGCGTACCGTTATTGACCGTTGTGTGCGCCAGATGTACCGGGAACACTTGCAGGACCCGGAAACAAGCAAAATGCCGACCCTCCAAACCCTGTATGACCTGCTCTGTTCCCAGCCGGAGGGCGAGGCGGTACGGCTGGCAACGGCCCTTGAAATCTATGTGTCAGGTTCCCTTAACGTATTCAACCATGAAACCAATGTGGACTTGAACCGCCGTCTGGTATGCCTTGACTTAAAAAAGCTGGGGGCCGGGCTTCGGACGATTGCCATGCTCATTATGCAGGACTTGGTAAACTCGCAGGTGTCCATGAATTTCCTCCGCGGTATCGCTACATGGTGCTACTTCGACGAGTTCCATGTGCTGCTCCGTGACCGGCTGACGGCAAGCTACTGTGTGGCGATCTGGAAAATGCTGCGAAAAAAAGGGTGCGTTCCCAGTGCTTTAACGCAGAACGTAAAGGATTTTCTGGCAAGCCCGGAGATCGAGAACATCTTTGAAAACTCGGACTTCCTTGTGCTGCTCTCGCAGGCGCAGGGGGACCGCCAGATTTTAGCCAAACAGCTTGGGATCAGCCCCCACCAGCTTTCCTATGTGACCCATACCAATTCCGGCGAAGGGCTGCTGTTCTTCGGGAATACCACCATCCCGTTTGTTGACCGCTTCCCGCAGAATACCGAGCTGTACGCCATTATGACCACCCGCCCGGAGGACAAAAAACAGGAAATGAACCGGGCATAACACACTTCGGGCCATGCTGGCCCGAGGTTTGGAAAGGAGGGATACATCATCGGAAAGAAACCGGACAAACGGAATTTTCAAAGGCCGGGGCCGACGGAGGATACCGGGGGCAATCGCCCCGGACCGGCTGAACGGGAAGGGCCTTCCCCCGCACCGTCCCGACGCCTGCGGTTTGAGGACGAGGATACCGGACAGGACAGCCCTTCGGGCCACGATGGCCCGAAGTCCAAAAGCGGCAAGTTTCAAGAGGACAGCCGGAAAAGTCGTCCCTCTGACCGCATGAGGCAGGAAGATGAAGCGGGCGGGCCGCAGGATACCGGCAAGGCACAGGAGCCGGAGGGCTCCGCCGAGAAGGCCGGGAGCAAAAAGGACAAGTACCAGAAAGCACAGGCAAAAGCGGAACACGCCGGGGAAAAGCTGGGAAAGGCCCGGGAGAAACTGGACAAGACCGAGGCAAAACGGGCAGCGAAGAAGCCGACGGGGCTTGCAAAAAAGGCAGTCCGGGGAGCCCGTACAGAAGCGTGGTTCTATGTCCACAACAAGATACACGAGGTTGAGCATGAAAATGTGGGTGTGGAAGGAGCCCATAAATCCGAGCTGGCCGCAGAGGCCGGAGCCCGGAAACTGACCCGCTATGCCAAACGCCGCTGGCGGGAACACCCAGCCCGGAAGGTGGCAAAGTGGGAACGGAAGGACATAAAAGCCCGGGCCAATGTGGATTTTCAAAAGATGGCCTCCGAGCACCCGGAACTTGCCAGCAATCCGCTTTCCCGTGTGCAGCAGAAATGGAAACTGAAACGCCGGTATTCCAAAGAAGCAAAGGCGGCTGCAAAACAGGGCGCAAAGGCCGCAAGGAAAACCGCTGCCGCTTCGGGAACTGCGACCCGTCGGGCGGCGCAGTTTGTGACCCATCATCCAGTGGCGGTGCTGGTCCTGCTCCTGCTGTTGCTGCTCTGTTTTCTTGTGTCGGCGGTAAGCTCCATCTTTCCCACGCTTGGCAGCGGCCTTGCCAATGCGTTATCCGGCACCTCCTACGCCTCGGAGGATACGGACCTGCTGGGGGTGGACGAGAACTACACGGCACTGGAAAACGAGCTGGCACAGACGGTAGCGAACATCGAAAGCACCCATCCCGGCTATGACGAGTACCGCTATTCCGTGGACGAGATCGGCCATAACCCCTATGAGCTGGCGTCCTATCTCTCTGCAAAGTACCATGTGTATTTCCGGGAACAGGTGCAGGACGAACTGCGGGAGATCTTCAAGGAACAGTATGAGCTGACCTTGACGGAGGAAGTCGAGATACGCTACCGCACCGAAACCAGCACCGACCCGGAGACCGGGGAAACCACCACCGAGGAAGTCCCCTATGAGTATTACATCTTAAATGTGACCCTCACAAACAAGACGCTGCCCGCCGTGATCCTGCCGAGGCTTGACGAACAGCAGAGGCAGATATACACCGTTATGCAGCAGCTCAAAGGCAACAAGCCCTATCTGTGGGAGGGGATTTACAACGGCGGCGAAGATACCGGCCCCAGCTATGAGATACCCGGCGAGGCACTGGATGACCCGGCTTTTGCGGCGCTCATGGAAGAAGCCACAAAGTACATCGGCTGGCCCTATGTGTGGGGCGGCTCCAGCCCGTCCACCTCCTTTGACTGTTCGGGCTTTGTCTGCTGGGTGTACACGGCCAGCGGCGTCCACAACCTGCCCCGTACCACGGCGCAGGGCATTTACAACCAGTGTGCTATCATTTCCCCCTCCGAGGCAAAGCCCGGCGATATTATCTTTTTCACGGGAACCTATGACAGCCCCGGCCCTGTGTCCCATGTGGGGATTTATGTGGGCGACGGGATGATGCTTCATTGTGGTTCGCCCATCCAATACGCAAACATCAATTCAAGCTACTGGCAGACACATTTCTATGCCTTCGGGCGTTTGTGAGCCAGAGGAAAGGAGTCCTTGCATGAACAAGATCGACAAGCTCGATAAGGAACTGGAAAAAGCCCGGGAGAAGGCTGCCGAGTGGCAGGCCAAAATCCGGGAGCTGGAAAAGCAGAAACAGGAGGAAGAAAACAGCCAGATCGTGCAGGCGGTGCGCTCCCTCAAATTGACGCCCGCCCAGCTTATGGCTTTTCTGAATGACCCCAAAAACAGCCTTACCGCTTCGGGCCATACTGACCCGAAGCCGGAGGCACCCGAAAAGGAGGACACAGCCCATGAAGAAAATTAAATACCGCAGGCTGGCGGCGATGGCTGCCAGCCTTTTGTGTTGCCTGATCTTTACAGTCCCGGCTTATGCACAGAGCAGCGAGCCGCAGCCGGAGACAGCTCCCTCCCCGGCAGAAACCGAAGCAGAGCCGGAAACCCAGAACCCCTTTACCCCGGACGGGACGGGAACCGTGGTGGACAACGCCACCGACGAGGATGGAAAGGAGTTCTACACCATCACCACCGCAGACGAGAGCGTGTTTTATCTGGTGATCGACAAACAGAAAACCAGCGAGAACGTCTATTTCCTCAATACCGTTACCACAGACGACCTTCTGCCTCTTGCCGAACAGGGTAAGGAACCGCCCAAAGAAGTGACCCCGGAGCCAGAGCCAAAGCCCACTGAACCGGTGGAGGAAGTACCGGAACCCGAGCCGGAGAAAAAGGACAGCCCCCTTCTCTCTCTGCTCCTGATTGGTGCGGTGGTGCTGGCCGGCGGTGGAATTGGTTACTATTTCAAGATTTACAAGCCGAAGCATGAGGCCCCGGATTTGGAAGATGATTACTGCGAATATGAGGACGGGGAGCTGGAGGAGATCGCAGAGGAACCCGAGGACGAAGATACCCCGCCGTGGGAGGAAGATACGGAGGAATGAGAATGAATTTTACAAGCAGCCCTTTTGAACGAATGATGAAGGAAGTACCGCACCCCGGCTGGGACAATGACAACCCTTGTAAGGGATGCCGTTACTACAAGGAGTGCAAAGGAAAGAAAAAACAGTGCCGGAAGAAGTTCCGGGCGCTGATCGTGGAGCCCCGCCCTTCGGGCCATCGTGGCCCGAAGTCTTAAATGGACGCCCGGGAGCTGACCCGTGACGAGAAGAAGAAAATCCGTTCTCTGGTCACGGGGATGTGTGCCAACTATGACAGGGAAAGCGGCCTGTGCCTTCCTCTGGACTGTGCCTGTTATATGCTGCACAAGTGCTGGACAGGGGCGTACTGCCGTTACTTCCGTGAGGCTGTCCTGCCCCTTGACCCGGAGCTTCAAGCGGCGCTGACAACGGAAGGAATCTCCCCGGAACTGCGGGCCTGTGCGGTCTGCGGAAAGGCGTTTCTGCCCGAGGGGCGTCAAGCTACTGCTCCGACGTCTGCAAGGCCGAAGGAAACCGTCGGAAAAGCCGGGAACGCATGAGGAAAATGCGGGAGAAAAGGCCGGGCGGCTGTTACGATTTGCCGCCTCCAAAGGCTTGACATTCCGGGCTTTTTTGAGGGTGTTTCTGGGGTGGGAATATCTTATTACATTCCTCCCCGGTCTGCCCTCTTATTTCGTAACATCCAGCACTTCGGGTCATGTTGACCCGAGGCACAGAAAGGAGGGATCTCTTGGAGACAGTACAAGGATATGTGATTTTGAAAGCTGCCACCTTTGAAACCGGACACGGCTTTGCGCTGGGGCATAATCCGGGAGCGCCGAGCCCCTTTGTGACCTGGCAGTTTACCGAGGGGGAAAACGGCCATCGGGATTACTACTGGGGTCGCTATGGAACCAGTCAGGCGTGGGCACAGCGGGACTTTGACCGCCGGGTGGACGACTATCAGCAGTTTTACCATGCGGCGGTCAAGCATACCGAGCTGGGACCGGAGGGCGTTTACCGCTATTATTCCACCCAGCGGCCCGTGGACATAGGAACTTACCCGAAGCCGCCGGATAACCAGCCTCTTTCCAT
>NZ_QUHY01000057.1:0-6823 GCF_003479865.1 Blautia sp. AM47-4 | reverse complement strand
ATCCAACCATTACCAGTGTTCCCGTAAAATCCGGTTACACTCCCAAAGCGGTACAAAGTGACGGTACGGTGGATTCCATCACCACAGAGGAAATCAACGAATTTCTCACCACCTTTTTCAAGCTGTACCCTACGGCAACCGCAAAGGAACTGACCTATTATGTAAATGAGGGTGTGCTGAAAACTGTGGGAAAAGAGTATATTTTCTCGGAACTGGTAAATCCGGTTTATAACCGAAACGGAAATCAGGTGACAGCTTCCCTTGCAGTAAAATATCTGGATAACCAGACCATGACAACACAGGTATCACAGTTTAACCTTGTACTGGAAAAGAACGGGGAAAACTGGAAGATTGTGAAATAAGCTATATAAAACAGAAGACACATTGTATTTCTCAAAAAATTACAATGTGTCTTCTCATTTTAAAATTCTGTTCTGGACATTCACCTGTCCTCTGCTTCGACTTCGGCTATCTCTTTTGCTGTGGCGGTGACTACCCGTATTCCTTTCTCACTCATACTATCAAGCAATGTATCAAGTTGTCTGCGTTGTGTATCTTTTTCCGCGGATTTATTCGGAAAAAAGAATTGGTCTACGGATATATCATAACGTGTTACAAGCTCATAAAAAATTTGTAAACTCGGCTGTTGCCCTTTATTCTCAATATTAGCAAGATAACGTGGTGAGATATACATTTCATCACTTACTTTCTTGCGGCTCTCTTTTCGTTCGGTTCTCGCTACTTTGATAGCTTGTCCGAAAGCCTTAAAGTCATATTTAGCTGTTGGTCTTTTTGCCATATTTATTCACCCATATACATTCTACTGTTCCTCTTTCATACTGAATACGTCTATACAGTTCCTATTTGTAGCCATAATAATTCATATGTTTGCACTTGCTATTATTCGTATGTCCGACTATAATTATGATAATATGGTTTATAGAAAGGACTGGGACTGTTATGGAATATATGTCTTGCCCCGAAGCAGCTAAAAAATGGGGCATTTCTGAACGACGAGTACAGATTCTTTGTAAGGAAGATAGAATACCGGGAGTTTCAAAAATCGGTTATATGTGGTTGATACCAAAGGATGCAGAAAAACCTGTTGACGCAAGGAGAAAGGAGTTTAAGCATGAGTAACTTATTACTTTTAGAAGATGATATTAGCTTAATAGACGGGTTGCATTACTCTCTAAAGAAAAATGGTTTCTACGTTGATATTGCCCGTACTGTTGAAGAAGCAGAAAAGCAATTAGCACAAATCGAAAAATACGATTTGCTTATTCTTGATGTGACACTGCCGGACGGAACAGGCTTTGAGGTTTGCGAAAATGTGCGGAAACATAACAAACAGATACCGATTATCTTTTTGACTGCTTCTGATGAAGAAGTCAATATTATTCGTGGCTTGGATTGCGGCGGGGACGATTATGTTACAAAGCCCTTTAAGTTGGGGGAACTATGTTCCCGTATTCGTGCCTTGTTACGACGTGCAGGAGTAACACCGCAGGACAAGGCAAGTGTATTGAAATGTGGGGACATTTCGATTGACTTTTTAAGTTGCCGCGTAATTTTGAACAATAAAATACTAGAACTGACAAACGCAGAATACCGTCTGCTTTGTCTGTTAGTACGAAATGCAAATCGCATTGTTTCCAGAGATATTATTCTAAATGATTTATGGGACGGTACAGGAAATTTTGTTGACGATAACACCTTATCGGTTTATATCCGGCGGCTTCGCGAAAAAGTGGAAACTGACGCTTCCCACCCGCAGCGCTTAATAACCATTCGCGGCTTTGGTTATCAGTGGAAAGAGGTGTAAGTATGAATATTTTTCGTGACAAGCAAATAAAACATTTTTCTCTTTTTATTGCTATATACAGTATTTTACTTGTGGGAGTTTCTACATGGTTTTCTATAAATCAATTAAATACAGCAAAGTCTATGTATCTGGAACATGATAGAGCTATTGTATCTGCCTTGTTGGAACAGGAGGTTTCAAAAGAAGTAATTGCCAATGCTATTTCTTCCACAGATATAAGTACCGCGGGAATGGAATTTTTAGATAATTTGGGAATTACCACAAATACGTTTGGTAGCTTGTTGCCACATTTTTCCCAGTTTCAATATCACTTTTTGCATATAGCATTAGGAGGGGGAATTTGTCTAGTGATAATTCTTGTCATTGGGGTTATTTCTTTCCTACAAATTAGAAATAATCTATATCGACAGTCTGGAAAAATTATAGATAACTATATTAACAATGACTATTCTTGTCATTTACCGCAAGACAGTGAGGGAGACCTTTTTCATTTATTTGCATCTGTTGAACAGCTTGCAACTATGCTTAAAGCCAAAAGTGAAACAGAACAGAAAACAAAAGAATTTTTGAAAAGCACAATTTCAGATATTTCACATCAACTGAAAACTCCATTAGCAGCTTTGATGATGTATCAAGAAATTATAGAAGCGGAACCGGATAATACTGAAACAGTAAAAAAATTTTCGCAAAAAACCGGAACCGCCTTAAAACGAATAGAACAGCTTATTTTGTCTATGCTTAAAATCGCACGTTTAGATACTGGAAATATTCTTTTTGACAAGCGTACCTGTCTTATACAGGAATTAGTTAAAAACGCTATCAGTGAACTTACAATAAGAGCTACACAAGAAAAAAAACAGATTATTGTAAATGGAACATCTAATCAAGTTATTATGTGTGATATGGATTGGACAAGTGAAGCGATTGGAAACCTTGTAAAGAACGCGTTAGACCATACAGAAATAGGAGGAATAGTAAAGATTACTTGGGAAAGTGCACCAACTATGATACGAATTTTAGTTTCTGATAATGGAAGTGGAATTGCCCCGGAAGATATACACCATATTTTCAAACGCTTTTATCGCAGTAAATATTCCCTCAACACTCCGGGAATTGGATTAGGACTTCCTCTTGCAAAATCTATTATAGAGGGACAAGAGGGGCTCATTTCTGTTCAAAGTGTTTTACATGAAGGTACTACTTTTTCAGTTTCTTTCCTTACGAAATCGTAAGGTGGAATTCACCGGATTGTAAGCTGTTCCTGTTATCCTTTAAGAAAGGAGGTCTATGATTTATGGAAATTTTAAAAGTTGAAAATTTATGTAAAACTTACGGGAAAGGCGAAGCAAAAGTAAATGCTTTAAAAAATGTGTCTTTCTCACTTGAAAAAGGGGAATTTGCTGCTGTTGTAGGTGAATCTGGTTCTGGAAAAAGTACTTTGCTTAACTGCATCGGTGCTTTAGATACGCCGACTTCGGGTTCTATTTTTATTGACGGGCAAAATCTGTTTTCTATGAAAGAAGAAAAACGGACAATTTACAGACGACGCAACATAGGATTTATTTTTCAGTCTTTCCAGCTTGTGTCTGAGCTGAATGTAGAACAAAATATTATTTTCCCTCTACTGTTAGATTATCAAAAGCCAGACCCTAAAAAAGTAAACGAAATCCTCAATTTACTTGGATTGGCAGAACGCCGCTATCATTTACCGAGACAATTATCCGGAGGACAGCAACAACGAGTAGCGATTGGGAGAGCTTTGATAACACAGCCAAAACTAATTTTAGCCGATGAACCGACGGGAAATCTCGACAGTAAAAATAGTCAAGACGTTATTGATATGCTTATCAGTGCGTCAAGACATTTTAAACAAACAATTTTGATGATAACGCACAATAATAATTTAACATCTTCGGTTGACAGGGTGTTTCGTGTGAGCGACGGTATTCTTACAGACTTAGGGGGAACAGCAAATGAAGCATTATCTTAAACTTGTCCCTATATCAACCAAAATCCACCGCAAGCAAAGTAGAATGACCCGTATTTGTATTACTCTTGCGGTTATTTTGGTTGCTGTCATGTTTGGTCTTGCCGATATGTATTTACAGGGTGTTACGCAACACGAAATAGAGAAAAGCGGAAACTGGCATTATGCGTTTCATGCTATTGATTCGCAGACAGCTTCCTTTATTTCAGCTCGTCCAGAGGTAAAAATTTCCGGGTGGCATAATACAGTTTCTTCCGAAGCAGGATATTTTATTAAAGAACAGCCTATTACTATCAGCGCGCAAGATAAAGGGGTTTTTGACGATATATTTCTGAACGGGATTGCAGAGGGAAAATATCCAGACGCGCCAAACGAGATTGCAATATCTTCTTCACTTAAAGATACTGCCTCTGTTTTGTTGAATGATACAGTTGAATTGTATAATCCGAACGGAAGTATGGCAGATTATCAGATAGTTGGCTTTTTAGACGATACAAAAACTTCACACTTGATTGCTGAGAATTTGCCGATTGTAGTAATGACACCAGAGGGCTTAGGAACGCTTGCTGTTTCTAACGCGAATGAAAGTTATGTCGCCCAGTTTTCACATTTATGTAATATACCGGACGCAATCAATGATATAAAAGCAGCCAATCATCTGACTGATGAACAGATAACCGGAAATACACCTCTTTTGAGCATACAAGGGCAAATAGAGGGGAAATCAGGTGTAAATCAGATTTATCAAGTAGCCTTTATTCTTTCCCTTATTGTCATGCTGACTTGCATTTTGATGATTTCAAGCAGTCTAAACAGCAATGTCGCAGAGAGAACAGAATTTTTTGGTATGCTCCGGTGTCTGGGGGCAACCAAAAGACAAATAATGCGATTTGTACGTTTAGAGGGGCTGTATTGGTGTAAAACGGCTATTCCCATTGGAATTATATTCTCCATTGTGATTGTTTGGATTTTGTCTGCCGCCATGCGGGTAATAAGTCCAGAATGGTTTTCTTCAATGCCGATTTGGGGTATTAGTTGGATAAGTATAGTTGCAAGTATTTTGTTAGGATTGCTGACCGTTTTACTGGCTGCTCGTTCTCCGGCAAGAAGAGCCGCAAAAGTTTCTCCGCTTACCGCTGTATCAGGAAATGCTGGACAAATAGCTACATTTCACAAAGCAGCTAACACAAAGACATTTAAAATTGAAACCGCATTGGGTATTCATCACGCAAAAGCAAAGAAAAGAAATTACATTTTAATGACAGGGGCATTTGCTATCTGTATTACATTGTTTCTCACGTTCAGTACACTTGTTGATTTTATGCAAAATGCTTTTGTGCCCCCGGTTTATACGCCGGAATTATCCATAGCAAGTGAAACTAATACTTGTTCGATTGAGAGCGAAATGTTAGCACAGATTAAGAAAAATGATGATGTCAAGCGGGCATACGGGCGTATGTTTGCTTATGATGTTCCATCAGAAAATAGTGGAAAAAGCTACAATGCAAATCTTATTTCCTATGAGGAAAATCAATTTCAATGGGCGGCGGACTCTTTGGTAGCAGGTTCCATAGAAACAGTTATGCAGCAAGAAAATCAAGTGCTATTCGTACAGACGGGAAATGTTAATGTACAAGTTGGCGACAAGATAACTTTATCTATCAATAATACGAAAAAAACTGTTACGGTTGCAGGAATTTTGTCTGATAGCCCCTTAGCCCGTGTAAAGGGTACGGAAACCTTTTTCTGTTCGGAAGCAACCTTTAGCGCACTGACCGGAGAAACTGGCTATACTATTATCGACATTCAATTTGAGAACAACGCTTCCAGTGAAGATGTAAACGCAATTAAAAACATATTTACTAATGGTGGCGTAATATTTTCAGACAGCCTTTCTCAAGTGCAGCAGCAAAGAAATCTGTATTATACTTTTGCAGTTCTTGTTTACGGCTTCCTATCTATTATCGTTGCTATTACCATTTTCCATATTATGAATACAATCAATCTGGGAGTTGCCGCAAAAATGAAAGAATACGGAAGTATGCGAGCGATTGGAATGAGCAATCGCCAACTTATAAAAATGATAATCGCAGAAGCAGGAACCTACGCAATAAGCGGAGTGATTTGGGGTTGTATCATTGGACTTCCTATGCACTGGGTTATCTATGTAAGTCTTATAACAAATATTTGGGGAACAGCATGGAGTGTTCCGTTTATTCCCCTTATACTCATAATCGCTATTGTACTGTTGACTTCTCTTTTGGCAGTTAAAGGACCTGCAAAACGGTTACAGCGAATGTCTATCGTCGAAAATATTAGTGCACAATAATCTTTTGAGAGGGGGAATTTCAAAAGTGCCCCCTCTTTTTCTATCTTACAAATCCGTAAGCTAAAATTCATCTTAAAGTAAGTTGATATTGATAAAATAAATCAAAACATAATATTTGTTTGTTATCTGCCGGACGACGGCAAAAGAAAAAAAGCCGTCGTAACGCAGACAGATTTTCACGTGCTTTTGAAGCGGTGGCTTTGATTTTTAGAGCCGCCGCTTCTTTTTGTCTATTACTGAACCAACAATGACGCAGAATATAAATAGCGGCATTTAGGAGGATTGCCGCTATGGGGATTTCTTTGCTGCTATATAACGTACATAGGCTACATTCATTAAAAAAAGTATAGCTCCTCCACTGTGGAAGTCCAACTTTGAATATGAACTGACAAGTCATATTTATTCTACTGTTATTTCTCATGCACTCATTTTTATTTTAAAATGGGTGTATTTTTTTATTCAAAAATGCAACTGTGCCCCCTGTCCTGTCGGGACTAAGAGCGAAAAGGGGGAAAGAAGCAGAAATTCCTATCAACTCGCTCCCTTTCAAGGCTGGAAAGGGGGTGAGCAATAATGAAGCCATCTGAATTTCAGACAACCATAGAGAACCAGTTTGATTATATCTGTAAAGTCGCTATGGAGGATGAACGCAAAGACTATCTCAAAGCGTTGTCCAGACAGT
>NZ_QUHY01000056.1:0-7228 GCF_003479865.1 Blautia sp. AM47-4 | reverse complement strand
TTTCGCACGTTCATGCGCTGCTTTGGATGTTACTATTTTTGCAACCTTCTTAAAGATCTTCGGCTTGCATTGATCCTGCTACGGACAGTTGGCACACTGCTCATGCAGAAAGGAAACGGCACACTGATTGCTTGGTTTCATATAAGAACATGACATTTTCTCAAAAAAGATGACATTTTTATCGTCTAAAACCACAGATTTTTTTATAAAAAGGTAACGTCTCTGAAATATCGCTTCATAAACGTTACCTTGACTTCTTAGCAAAAACAACAAGTCCAGACAGAATATTCTATTTTTTCAACAAAAAGGAATACACAAAACTCTGCGCATCCCCCATGCTGCTTGACTTTTTCCGTCTGGCAGCTTATAATCAAATCAGAAGCAATCAAGGATATTTCCGTGTCAGTGGTTGTACTTTCTGAAATAATTTAAATTATTACAAAAAAGCAACAAGAGACAAAGGCTATCCCCTACTGCCAATAGGGAATAGCCCTCTTGCTATTTGCGGTGGTTGTCTATGTAAGTTGACACTCCCCACAGCTAAAGCAGGGGGATTCCTGTTTCTTCCACCATTGCATTGGCAAATACCTTACGGTACTGCAATGTCTTACACGGTGTCCACAGGCTATATTTATACTGTTCCCGCATGCCCTGCGGTACAGTTTTCTTATCTTTATGCCGACTGCAGCTGCAGTCCTTTTTTCAAAATATTGATGCCTGCATTCGTATCCCGGTCATGAACTGCGTGACAGCCGGGGCACTCCCAGATACGAATGCGCAGATTTTTCACCAGCGGATTCCGATAGCCACAGGAACTGCAGGTCTGGCTGCTCGGATACATCGTTGGTACTTTGCGGATTTCATTTCCATACCACACAGCTTTATATTCCAGCATCTCGAAAAACTTTGCCCACGAAACACTGGCTATCGACTTTGCCAGTTTATGGTTCCGGATCATTCCTTTTACATGCAGGTCTTCGATGCAGATGGTTTGGTTTTCACACACCAGCATCGTTGACTGTTTCTGCAGGAAATCATTTCTTTGATTCGTTACTTTTTCATGTACTTTGGCAACTCGAATTCGCTGCTTATCCCGGTTATGGGATCCTTTCTCTCTTGGGGAAAGTCTGCGCTGTTCCCTTACAAGTTTTCGCATCGAGCGTTCCAGATATTTGGGATTCGCTACTGTATTTCCGTTGCTGTCAGAATAGAATGTTTTGATTCCAACATCAATCCCAATCGTTCCACCCTGATTAGGTCGCGGTTCCGGTTCAGATTCAACATTCAGAACCGCAAAATATTTTCCGGATGGCGTATGCTCAATGGTTACGTGATGAATGTTTCCCACTTCCATTGACTGACGCACTTTCACATATCCGAGCTTCGGAAGTTTGATATATCTTCCCACGATACGAATGTTGTCTTTTTGATTTACCGTTCTGTACGACTGAAAATGGTTATGTTTGCTTTTGAAAGTTGGATGGGACGCTCTTTTTTGAAAAAAGTTTACAAATCCCCGGTCAAGATCCCGCAATGACTGCTGTAATGCGATGGAATCGACTTCTTTCAGAAAAGCAAACTCTTCCTGCTTTTTCAGTTCCGTCAGCATGGCAGAAGTCTGGCCATAGCCGATTTTTTCCCCTTTTTCATAGCCTTCCTTACGCATGGCAAGTCCCCGGTTATAGATGAACCTGCAGCATCCCAGCGTCTGGTGAATGAAGGCTTTCTGTCCTTTATTCGGGTAGATTCTGAATTTGATCCCTTTTTGCATTATCCCATCTTATCCTTTTGTCTCTGCGATGTTTTCTGGTTTTCGATATACTGTTTTACTGCTTCCAGCGGAGCACCACCCACCGTCGATACAAAATAGCTGTTTGTCCAAAGCGTCGGCATCTTAGTTTTAAGATATGGAAATTCCTGTCTTAAAATTCTGGAAGTATAGCCTTTGAAAGATTTTACGGCTTTGTGAATACCAAACTGAGGTTCTACTTCCAGCAGCATATGAACATGATCCGGCATGATTTCCATTTCCAGAATCTCTACAGAAAGATTTGCAGCATACTCTGTGAGCAGTTCCTTCAACCTGGTATCTACACCATTGGTTAATACTTTTCGTCTATATTTAGGACACCATACTACATGGTATTTGCACGAATAGACGACATTGTTGTTTGATTTATATGTTGTATTCATGTTTGTATTATACTATATTTTCCCATTTAATACAACCACTATTTTGTCCATCTCAATTACTTGCGTAAATTCGATGGACGCGTCTTATATCCCCATAGCTAAAGCAAGAAGTTTTACGACGCATTGGATAACGCCGCAAAAACAACAAGTAAAAGTGTCAACACTTCCATTGTATTCATTGGCATTACCCCCTTTCTGTTTCCAGAAAGGACAACCATCAGACTATCCCTATCACGTTCTGATCTGATTAGATTCAGTATAGCATATCATCGACTATTTTACTACCTCTTCGACATACAAATCCCCTCTCGTAATTCGTCTACGAGAGGGGATTCTTTTTTATCGGATAAAGTAGTTTGTGATCAAGTTGTAATCATCTTCTGTCATGCCAAGAACCGAGTCCATTCCAACATTATCTGTTTCCCACGTTCCCAGTTGATCGGTTTTATGATTTCCAAATGAAAAGATAGCCGAAAAGTTAATATAATTTTTACCTGCGTAGGCTTTTGGTTGGCTGTACATAACCGCTATAAAACCATGCGAATTATAATCATCCATTTGGTTTGCCTTATGCCCTGGTGAAGACATCCAAAGATTGAAAATCTGCTGTGCGAGATCATCTGTGTCTGTAAAAAGTAAATCTCCACCACAACCATTCTGACCACCAGAATGTAATGCCATATTATCCGGTGTACCATATCCAGGTTCAGTAATAGACTTCATCATATGATAACCCGCCACTGCAATACTCCTTGAACGCGGTACCATATCATCCCAGATCATGGCTGCATGTCCTTCTTTTACACGTTCTTCATTTACCAGGTCGAAAATCTTTCTGGAAACTTCCTGATCGTAAACAGTCATTCCAAGAGCCTCTTCATTGGTATATGGGATATTAATTTTTACTTCTACGTATCTTCCAACAACACCTCCGTCTGGCTTAGATCCCATTGCATCAGCTGAGATAATAACTTTTCGCATACCATTTTTTTTATGAACGGTTACAAGTCCATTTTCATCTACGCTTGCTACTTCTGGATCATCCGAAGTCCATTTTACCGCTTTGTTGGTTGCATTTTCCGGATATACGGTTGCGGCCAGCTGCAGTGTCTGTCCAACTTCAGTTAATTCCAGATTACTGTTCGGTGTAATTGTTACGCTTGTTGCATAAACGGTTTCTGCTGGTGTCTCTGTTGGCTTCGGTGTCTCTGTCGGCTTTGGCGTTTCCGTCGGTTTTGGTGTCTCCGTCGGTTTTGGTGTCTCCGTTGGTTTTGGTGTCTCCGTTGGTTTCGGTGTCTCTGTTGGTTTCGATGTCTCCGTTGGTTTCGGTGTCTCCGTCGGTTTCGGTGTCTCTGTTGGTTTCGGGTCCGGCTTTGTGGTCAACACACCATCTTTTCCATAATAGTTCCCATTTACCGTCTGATCCGTTACCATCTTGCAATTTGATCCAAAATAATAGGTCTTTCCGGAAATCTTCATCTGCATATCCTTGCAGGCTCCGCCCCAGCTCCGGATATAGTATTTTGCTCCGTTCTCCTCTTTCCAGCATCCGGAAAGCATAATTCCATTTCCGTCTACAAAATACAGGTTATCTTTGTATGTAAAGCTTGTGTTCACTGCCATGGTGCTGTCTGCCTGGAACCAGTACCATTTTCCGCCGGTTTTCAGCCACTCATTCTGATATGCTGCACCGTTATCATGCAGGTAATATTTTTTTCCGTTCCAGGTCTGCCAGCAGTTTTTATAAGCTCCGCCCCAGCTGCAGAAGAAATAGGTTTTTCCCCCGTCCGTGAAAGATTCATTTGCTTTCATGGTTCCGTCTGCGTTCAGATAGTAACGGTTATTGTCCCAGGTCTGCCAGCCCGTTGCAATTTTTCCATCTTTTGCCAGTTTCCACTGTCCATCCATCACGATCCACTGCATGTTGGTTACATTAGCATTACCATCAAAAGTGTAGGAGCGTCCGTTGATTTTGGCAGATCTGTTCTTATATGCGCCGCCCCAGCTGCACAGATAGCGGATTTTCCCTGTATCATCCAGTCTCCACTCATTGGAGCGCATACTTCCATCACTATTCATGTAGTATTTATTTCCATCCCAGGTCTGCCAGCCCGTTGCAATTTTTCCGTCTTTCACCAGATACCATTTTCCACCTTTTACAACCCACTGGGAACCCTGTACCTTACTGTCTGCACCGAATGTATAACTTCTGCCGTTGATTCTTGCCTTGCAGTTCAGGTAAGCTCCACCCCAGCTGCGGAAGTAGTAAACCGATCCATCCGTATCAATCATCCACTCATTTGCTTTCATGGTTCCGTCTGCATTCAGATAATATTTTTTTCCGTCCCAGGTCTGCCAGCCGGTCTGTTTTACACCGTCTTTATAAAAATACCAGGTTCCGGACTCCTGCGTCCATCCGGTTTTTCCAGCTGCCTGTACTGTCTGGGCAGAAACTGTTGGGAACATATTTGTTGCGGCCGGTGTACCTACTGCCAGGCTCAGGCCAAGAAGTACCATTGCGATTCTTTTTCTCATACTTTTTCCTCCGTCCGTGTCAAACATTGACACCGATTTTTCTGTTTGAATTCCATGTCAACGTTTGACACGGGATTCCTTGTTTTGTTATTTCACTTTTTACTCCGGAATTTCTTCCAGAAGTTCCCCGGTATAATCTTCCCGTTTTCCAAGTTTTACGGCATCGTCCAGTTCGGACTGTTCCATGCATACACTTCCGATCGGGTGGATTCCTGGATCACAAAGAACCAGATACAGATTTCCCTGGTAATCTTCCGCTACATCACCATCCTGCCGGTAGCCAACAAACTCATGCTCAATCGGTATTTCTTCCGGATGCTCCAGATAGAATGGATCAAGCTCTCCCCAGTCCAGTGTGGAAAAATTGAAATTCGGAAAACGTTCTGCTATTACTTTTTCTGCATTTTTTCGAAGCTCTTTCATGTCCATATGGTTTCTCCCCCTTTTTTATTTCTTTGGATCATATTATCATATTACCTTTCCAATTCCGTAATTACAAGAGTCTTTTGCTATTTTTCATATTGCATTTTTATTACATTCTAATCACCCCTCTGTTTTATTTGCATTTGTTGTTATTGTAATATGGCTTCCGCTGCTGAATGCGGCTTCCATAGATGCCTTTAATGCGTTCAGGATTTCATCTGCACTTTTTGTTCCCCCGTAGAAGCCCGTATTGGCCGTTTCCTGCGATTTTTCTGCATCGTACCGTAAATGATCGTAAGTCCTGTTCCAGCCGTTGCAGCGTCCGAAAACGAGCTTGAAAGGGTTGTCTTGGATGTACAGGAAACGGTAAGTGTTCCACTCAGGAACTTACAGCCGGAAAACAGGTTCCCGCTATCCGTACAGGAAGATGGGATTTCACCGGTTATGGATTCCAGTGCGGTACATCCGAAAAAACTGCTGTTCATTTTCTGTGCAGACGATGGGATATGTACTTCTTTCAGGTTGACGCAGCCATTGCAGATATTCGAAAGTTCTTTCGCACTGTCCGGAATCTGGACAGATGCCAGAGCCATACAGCCGTAATACATGGAATCCATGTTCTCCAACTGCATACAGGCTGTTGTATCGGCTCCATCGATCAGCGCCGTATCACCGTAAAATGCTTTTTTTGCCTGTTTTATATTCCCTGGAAGTTCCATGGCCTTTTCCAGTGCAATACACCCTTCTGCGCAGGATGTAATATCTTCCAGCCGGACCGCACCAGACATATCCGGCATACTGGTCATCGCTGTGGCATTTTTGAATGTTTCCACCATGCTTCTCACTGTGTCCGGAATGCGGCACAATGTTTCCAGGTATTCGTCATTTCCTGTAAACCAGTAGTCCATGCTTTCCACTTCTGCCTCCGGATCAATCCAGGTCAGCCGTTTAACAGAATCTTTCTTCCATGGCGCAGAATCTGATTTGAAATTCCGGACGCTTCCTTTTCCGGATATTTCTAGATCCCCGTTGGAATACAGGATAGCCTCCACATCATCTGGATTTTCTCTGCCGATTTTATACCTAACACTTTCATCACGGTCAATAAGCACTGTTATCTCTGCCTTGATATCCGGATATGCCTTGGAGGAAACCTCTACGGTAACACTGTGACCATGTGCCGGCACTTTAGCCGGTGACACGCTGTATGTATCTGCATCCAGAAGCTGTTTCTGTTTCCCGGATATTCCGTATACGCGGAAATTTTTTTCTGAAAGCCGACTTCCGGCAGCATAGCTTTTCTCTGCAGCTTCCACCTTGATCGTTTCCGGTTTTTCCGGTGCAGCTTCTTTTCGAAATTTTGGCAGTACCAAAAATACGACTCCAACAAGAATCAGCAAAATAACAGCAATCAACGCTATGATCCACAAGCTGCTTTTCTTTTTCTGCCTTTTTTTCGCTGGCTGTTTTTTTGATACGGCCATTTTTACTCTTTTTTCTTTTCCGTATTGTGCAGGCACTTCAGGATATAACAGATATGATCTTTATCCAGCTTCAGGAACATGCTTTTTACAATCGGAACAGGACGTTCCTTTCCTCCAATCCGAATTGTTCCTGCATCCGGCGGCAGCATTAGGGTTTCTACAATCAGCTCGATCAGTTCATCCACTTCCTGCTTGTTATAGATCGGCGGGTAGTTCTCGTAATCAATATTTTTCCGAATCAGTTCCCGGTAGGCAGATATCCGATCCATCATATCCATCCCACCTCTTTTTGTTCCCCGCTTTATATTATGATGTTAGGGTCAAAACCATAAATAACTTTGTCCTCTATTTCTATAGCACCTTGAAAAATTCATATTTTGTAGTGTAATACCGGATTTCTTCGGATATACGCTGGTATTCCCTTCCTTGATTTTATACAAGTACCGGATTTTGAGCGTAATGTCCTAAACCCTTCACATAGTTGAAGAGTTTTCTGAAATTCAATGCTGCTATCTTGGAACCGAAAAAGAACTTGCCCCGCTGTTTCCCACGAGGTATCTTTTCCAAGTGGTAATTCTTGCGTATATTCGATG
>NZ_QUHY01000055.1:0-7461 GCF_003479865.1 Blautia sp. AM47-4 | reverse complement strand
TATCGTCGAATGCTGTAACTAAAATTAAGAAAACAATAAAGAAGTATCGTCGAATGCTGTAACTAAAATTAAGAAAACAATAAAGAAGAGTATAAGATTAGATGTAACTAAAATTAAGAAAACAATAAAGAAGAGTATAAGATTAGATGATAATGTGGAGATTAAATTAAATGATACTGTAGATGATATTAATAATTTGATTGAGAAAGGTTACGATAAGGAAAAGAAAAAAAGTATTATAAAATATATTATAATGATGAAGATTAGGAGGAGCAAATATAATGGCTGGTGGTGAAAAAGCGAAAAGCTCTGGTGAATACGGAGAACAAATTGTAAAAAATATTCTTGATATGATGGGATGGAATAATGCAAATAGTGGGGTGACGGTACCATGCGTACATAAAGAAAAACATAAAAGGGAAAATTCTAAAGAGTCTCAAAAGCATGGAATTGATTATGTCTATACATATAAATCTCAATTAAGAGATGCCACTAAGCAAGATGTTTTGGTAAGCGTTAAATGTAGAGATGGATATCCAGTAACAGATAGCGGAATAAAAAGTAAATTTAAAGAATTTGTATTAGATTTGGCATATGCGATGGAGTGCTATCCAGCATGCGAATTAGCAAAGAAAAAGATACCTAATACAGATAAGAAGGTTATATCGGGATTAATATTCTGGATTGACAGAAGTCGTGAAGATGGGAGAGAAAATGAAAGTGTTATAGACAAAATAGGAAATTTTTATATGAATCAAGAATGTGTGTATGAAACAATAGCATTGGTAGACAACAAAAGAGCACAATTCTTATATCAGTTGTTATCTTATGCTCATTCAAAATATGGTAAAGAAAACGTTGAGTTTTTTTATATTGACACGGGGTTGAATAATTCTAGCCTACAACGCGTATATAGAGGAAAAGAAATGCCATATGAGTATATTAACTCAAATGTTATTCCGTTAGCAATTAGCAATGGTGACGAAAAAAGATTGTTTATTGGTGTTGCTGAAGCTTTTTGTAAAGAGTATTTAGAACGCTTAATAGGATTAGCACAGGAACTAACTAGTACATGGACTGCAAAGGTTACAATAGCATTTCCAGATTATAACTCGTTTGAACATAAGGAAGTTGTTTTAATGGCAAAAAGTTCTTTTGAAAATGCTGATTTTGTAAAAAATATTGAGGTTATAACGTATAAACCAGATTTCAGAGATGAGGTGATTTAATAATGGAGGAAATAAATATAAAAACATTGCTTCCGGTTGGTGAAAAATTAAAACCTTTGTTAAGCAAATCATGTATAAGTGAGTCTGATTTAAAAGGGATTTTAGCAGAACGTGGAGTATTCATGGGCGACAATTCTAAACAAATGTCAATACCGCTTCTTACACTTTCAATTATAAGTCCTAAAGAGTTTGAAAAATTACAAGAGTTTCAAAAGACGAAAGAAGATAGTGTGAAATTTCGCACCTCAAAAATTGAATCATCGACAAATGAGAATTTAAATGATATAGTGCCACTTTCTTTGATTGAACCTCAAAAAATAATAGATGATTCAAGTAATTATACTGTTAATACGGATATGCAATTTACAATGAATTCTGAAAATAATCTTGTTCTTGAATACGAAATTTTACGAGAGGATATCACGAAAGATTGGGCAAATTGTGAGAGTAAATTTTCAGGAAGAGTTGAAATTGTAAAAGATGAAAAAACCAAAGAAATTACATTTAGAAATGAATTCACATCATCTGAAACAGAAGTAATTAATCGAAAAGTTGTTAAGGATGTAGTGAAACTTTTGAAGGACAAAGGTGCAGTAGCAACTTCTGATTATGCAACGGAGTTATCTGCTAAAGAATTCAATAATAATCAGCGATTTATGTTTATGTTGTCAATAGCTAATAACAGTCCAAATGGATTTTTAGAATTTGAAGCAGTGAAAAATATAGAAATAGGGCCAGATAGGGAATCAAAACAACCACTGCCTGATTCAGCAAAATGGATGAATGGGAGCGTAAAAAATATTATAATTAACAGTGAAAAAGGGGAAACATTAGAGAACGTAGAATACATTTCTGATCCATCATATCATGATGTACTAATACTTAGGCAGGTTCAAGCACAGTATAGATTCGAATTTGGAGAAATGAATGGGAGGTGCATTATTGAATATGGCTTTCCACATTATTTTAGAAAAAATGTAAAAGGTGATTCATTTGAATCGCGTTTGGCAAATATTTATTTTGGAAAAGCAAGCAAAAGTCAAAATGTAAAAAATGCAACTAGATTAATATTGGAAGAATTTGAAAAATTATATCAAATGCAATATCATTCGTGTTTGAAAAAATAAAATGGGTATAATTGCATTAAAGATTTACTGGTGAAGTGACAAGTTATTCTACTGACAACAAAATGACAATATAATCACCTAAAAATCCACGCAACAGGTACAATCTGGACAAAACTCCTGGATTTTCACCACCAAAATCAATACATTACACCACACAACAACTTTACAAAGAAGAGTTTGAATAACGGACAGAAATGCCGAAAGCCTGTATTTATGCGGGTTTCCGGCATTTATTTTATCGAATGGCTCTGGTTTGGCTCTATTTGTGAGAGCAATAATGGCAAGAAAATAGTAAACGGTAGAATACGAGCACCTTGACAAATAGCAGACCGCTTTTGCGGTCTGTTTATTTTCCGCTGGCTTTTTGCGGCTTTCTAATGTTTTCGGGCAACATATCTGACCATGGCAGAAGTTCTGCAAGAAAATCTGTGTTTTTGTCATCTACATGTTTGGGAATCTCCGTAAGCAGATATTCGAAATAATCGAAAGGTTTCAGGTTATTCGCCTTTGCAGTTTCTGCGATACTGTAGATGATCGCTGAACTATTGGCTCCATTGACCGTATCGATCATCTCCCAGTTTTTCTTCCCTATACAGAATCCACGGATCGCACGTTCGCTGGCATTGTTGTCTATTGGAACATCCCCATCTTCCAGAAAAACTTTCAGGTAGCTTTCCTGGTTCAGTGCATATGTAAATGCTTCCCGTATTTTACCGTTCTTTGGAATCTTAGGTTCATTCTGTTTCAGGTACGCAAAGAAAGCATCCACCAGTGGTTTTACCACAAGCTGACGCTGCATGAGCCTGTCTTCCGTAGAAAAATCAGACAGTTTTCCCTCTTCCCGGTAAATGGCCTGTATCTGTTTCATGATCAGATGCAGGATTGATTCCTTTCGGTGTGCTTTGGGTATCACTTCCAGTGCATCGTTAAACCTGCGCCTGCAGTGAACCCAGCAGCCTGCAATCTTCAGATTTTCACGCTCCTTTTCCAATGTATGATATACCTGGTACCCATCCGTAACACAGATCCCGGTGTAATCCCTCAGGAATTCCCGGGGATGGGATGCATTACGCGTTTTCTGGTATTCATAAAGGATGATCTGACGATCCCGGTACATAAAGCCGGACCGGTACACCCACATGTAACTCTGGCTGCCGGCAGGACGCCCGTCCTTATTTACAAGTACAGGAGTCTCATCTGCCTGTATCACATGATAATCATACAGAAGCTTATGCAGATAATCATACATGGTTCCCAGATATTCTTCCCCAAGACGGATCATCCAGTTCGCCATGTTCTGTCTGGTAATGGCAAGCCCGTACCTTTCGAATTCTTTTTCAAGACGGTAGAGAGGTACCGCATTTACATACTTACCATTTATGACTGCCGCAGCAAGGGACGGGGATACAAGGCTTCCATGAAGCAGATTTCTGGGATGGGGTGCCTTTATCATGTGTTCATCCAGTTTACTGGAATAAACGCCGATATGATGTTCCTCTATCACGACATTGGCCGGAATGAACTGATAACATCGGGAAATGGCATCCGGAAGCTGTTTCCATCCGTTTTCACCAAACTCAGCCGTCAGTTCTTCCTCTTTCAGATAGTGATCAATACGTTTTACTGTCAGCCCTGCTATATCAGCCGCTTTTTTCCCTGGCTGTTTTTTCTTTTTGGGTGCTTTCAATTCCAGGTCATCAGGTTCCGGTGCATCCAGGTCGCAGACTGCCTCTGCTTCATTAAAGAATACGATAGTCCCGTCCACTTCCATGAAACGTATCTGTTCAGAATCCGCCATTTTTTCGCTGGATCTGCCAAAACGGTTCTTCTGAAAAAGGACCATCTGTTCCATCATCAGCTGCATCCTGTCATTTAAGGCCTGCGTTTGCCTGGACAATTCTTCCATCTGTCCCTGCATCCCAAGAAAAAGCTCTATCAGCAGATCCTTATCAAACTTATTCAGTTGTTCTTTTGTGTACTTGATCGTCATAACCGGAACTCCTGTCTTTATACTGATTCCGATTATAACAGAATTTTTGTATTTCCGCCAATCCTTCAGATATGGGCTTTCGTCATAATGACGGTGGATAATACATCTGGAAAGCCGTTGTTTTACAGCTTTTCAGATGTATTATCCACA
This sequence comes from Blautia sp. AM47-4, assembly GCF_003479865.1. NCBI lineage: Bacteria > Bacillati > Bacillota > Clostridia > Lachnospirales > Lachnospiraceae > Blautia > Blautia sp. AM47-4. Next base: position 2,965 of record NZ_QUHY01000055.1, on the reverse strand, counting down.
ACAGTTTTTCTATTCACACGATAACAAATGTAATGAGAAAAGACTGTTTGTGGATAACCTTTTTCATCCGGTTGATACACATCATTTTTACAGTTTTGGTACTTTTTTATTTTCGGCATTTTGCACAGGCTACATAATGCGGGGTGTCTCTTTCAGCTCAGAGATCAGATGGCGTGCAACGATCTCCAGTCCCTGCATCAGCATACGGTACTGGTCGTCTGTGATCGCCATTGCCTCATCTGCTGAACGGGGCCACCGGAATGCACCATTATCGAGTCTCTTGTACATAAGGAGAAAACCATCGCCTTCCCAGAGCAGTGCTTTGATCCGGTCACATCTTCTTCCACAGAAAAGAAACAGTGTATTTTTGTCGTAAGGATCAAGCTTAAACTGAAAGCGTACGATCGTTGCCAGTCCATCGATCCCACGACGGAGATCCGTAAATCCCATCGCCAGATACACCTTTTTAAATCCGGAAGCATCTGCATCATTCAGCATGGGTAAAAGCCTTTATGAGATGGCAGAGCATTTCCGGTGAAGTACCGGAAAATATCTCAACTGACAGTCCCCTGGTATTTTTAATACGGATCATTGGCAGAGTTCCTGCCGAAATGCATGTACCGGATTCTTTTGAAGTATCTGTTTTCTTTGGATCTGGTGCAGGTGCGGGCAGTTCCACAAAAGCAGTGGTTTCTGTGTCCTGCATCTGATCCAGGTATATCTGCCTGACACGCCGGAGACGGTAATAATAGTTGGCTTTTGTAAGATTATTTTGGGTACACCAGGTTTCAACATCCATCCCTTTGGGACGGTTCTGACAATTCCGGATCTGTTCTGCCCATTGTCTGATCCTCACCTGCTGAGCTACAAGGCTGGTTTGCGTAGCCATAATATTCCTCCTCTGAATCATAGTCAGTTAAAAAAGTTAAGTACTAAACTTTTTTGACTATGTTATTTTGTTGAGTATGATTATGGCATAACTTGAAGTGAATAAAAAGGTACTCGTATTCTACCGTTTACGAAGTTTGCAGTTATTATTGCCAGACATAATGGTAAATGGGTATTTTGCAAGCACAAGGAAAGAAATACATGGGAGGCACCGGGGGGACATAGAGAAGATGGTGAGGATATTCTTGAAACAGCCAAACGAGAACTATATGAAGAAACAGGAGCAATAACTTTTGATATTACTCCAATTTGTATATATTCTGTGACTGCACCAGATAATTTCGATGGAATGGAGACTTTTGGAAAATTATTCTTCTCAGATATACATACATTTGAAAAAGAGCTTCACAGTGAAATTGAAAAAATAGCAATTATGGATGAACTACCGATTAATTGGACTTACCCAGAAATTCAACCCAAACTGCTAGAAGAAGCAAGAAAAAGAGGATTTTGCCCCAAAAAGGACGAAATAAAATGGCTATTTTTTGATGTTGGGTCGACATTGGTTGATGAAAGCAAAGTTTATGAAGACAGGATGAAAAGGATAGCGGATTTATCAGGTTTAACTTACGAGCAAATTTATAAATATGCCATGTCGTTTTATAAAGAAAACAAAAAAGGAGATTTAGAGGTAGCAAGGCAATTGGGGGTGAAATTACCTAAATGGGAATCGCAATACGAGAGGCTGTATACAGACACTAAAGATTGTTTGAAAAAGTTAAGTAGAATTTATAAAATTGGTGTAATTGCAAACCAATCATTAGGAACTTCTGAGAGATTAGAAAATCTTGGAGTACGAAAATATATTGATTTGATTATCGCATCAGCAGAAGAAGGCGTTTCAAAACCTGATAGGCGCATATTTGAAATTGCATTGGAAAGAAGCTGTTGTAAGCCAGAGAATGCAGTCATGATTGGTGACCGTATTGATAATGATATTGTACCCGCAAAACAGTTGGGTATGAAAACTATATGGGTAAAACAGGGATTAGGAAGTTTGTGGAATATAACAGATGAGAGTGAAAAAGCTGATATGGAAATTAATAACTTATCTGATGTATTAAAATATTTATAGGGGATAGGTCTATAAAATAAGATTCAAATTACAATTGTTCTTGCAGAACATATGATATATGTTAGGGTGAAGTATCGCACAATATCTAATAAATATGACAGATTGGAAATCTCTTATAATCAAGAATTGTCAGTGAAAGAGCGGATTCGTAATCGACTTGATGATGTGCTGAGTGAGAATGAACAACTTCGTAGTGTAGAAATGGATTATCAGAGAACAAAAGCGGTACTTGGTTCAGATGTGGTGCAGTCGGCAGTGAGGACAGCGAGACAGAGGGAACAGGCGATTGAGGAACAGAGATATGCTGTAAGAAGAAAACATGATAGAGGCGCAAGGTAATTTGATACAAAAGTATGGGTGGTCGTTCTAAGAGTAGGAACGACTGCCTTTTTGTATAGATAAGAATTGCCAGAATAAGAGCAGAGGGATATAATTGAAACAATTAAACTGGAATTTCTGGAGGAACTTGAAATATGAAGGCAAGAAAATTAAAAGATGATATTACAATAGGCGTATTCTCTTCATCATCACCAATTTCTGCAACTGTCCCTGTTCGTTATGAACGAGGAGTCAAATATTTAGAATCTAAAGGTTATAAAATAATAAATGGGCAGTTATACCGAAAAAAGGATAACTACCGTTCTGGAACAATTCAGGAAAGAGCACAGGAGTTTAATCAACTCTTATACAATGAGGATGTTCAGATTCTAATGGCATCCATTGGCGGAAACAATACAAACTCCAGACAGACAGTATGCCATATAAATAAAAATCATTGATTTTAAGGCATTTTCAGGAACTATCAACCACTAAAATCTATATGAAAACAGATTAAAAATGCAATAAAAATGCAATCGAAGTACATTCAGATTTTATAAGATAGACCAGCAAACCTCAATATCATCCCAAAATAGACGTTCAACAATGGGCGTCTATTTTTTG
>NZ_QUHY01000054.1:0-7565 GCF_003479865.1 Blautia sp. AM47-4 | reverse complement strand
CTGTCATTCTGCCATGCGTGGTTGTCCAAATCTTTCAGCTCTTTTTTCTTGTTCCGCACCGTGGAGAGGGCTTTCCGGTTTGTCACAATCTCCACATTCATAGAGGTATCAATGGGAAAAGTAAATTGCTGCTGCTGATAGTAAAAGATTTCCGAGGATGGGAAGTCCAGTTCCCCTACAATGCTGTTGATAGTAAAGTAGGCGGCATAAACTGTCCCGTCTTCCTGTTCGATTTTCAGATACCGCTGGTTTTCCTCTATCAGACAACGGGTGGGTTTGATGAGGTCATAGTATTTCACCAGCGTTTCCTCCTGAAACCGTTTCTTCGGAAGATAATACTCATAATCTTCGTAGGCGGTTCCGGTCTGCCCGTATAAATGCTCAATCAGATAGCCAAAATCGTCCTTGTTAAGCCGCCGGACTTTGAAGCGGCGTGAGATTTTACTTTCCAGCAGCTTTTCCATCTTCTGAAACCGCCAGATTTCTTCATTGCTCATGGAAACAAAATCTCCCATGAGTTTGTGGTTGACTTCATGGAGAAAATCGGAAACGGCGGTCTTTGCTTCCCTGCGAAACTGCTTCATGGTGACTTCCTGCTCATTGACAAGCAGCTTGAAGCCGATAAAAAAGCGGTAGTCCACCTGATTTTCCCCTATCATGGAAATCAGGGCTTCGGTCTGTGCGTCAATCTTTGCACAGGCAATATCTTTTAACTTGCCTGTTACTTCCTGTTTGGAGCGTTCCTGTGCTGCCCGTATGCTGGATTCGGTGCTGATTTGCAGGGCGTGAATCTTCCCGTCCCTGTTCTGGGCGATAAGCTGCCGGAACGAATCGTGTACCTGATATTTCTGTTCAGGGCTTAAAAAGGAATAGTTGTAGGGAAGCAGCTCATAGTAAGCGAAGCACTCCCCGTCATGGTTGAACACAAGGTTATTTTCGATATATTTAATCGGATATGCCATAAATATCACTCCTTACTGCCGTGATGGGCTGTGCTGGATATTCCTTTTCCAGCTTCACGGGCTTTCCTGCATAGGTCAGTTTCGGGCGTACCAGATATGCCAGTACGGATTTCAGGAAGCCGTAAGGCTTCTTCCCGTCAAAAGTCTTCTGGCACATGAACCAAGTGAGGGCAAAGGGTATGCCGAAATATTTTAAAAATGCCCCGTCAATGAACGAAAGAGGAGGAAGGTTCCCCAAGAGTATCACTGCAAGTACCGATACCACGAACCACGCCATCTGTGTGAACGTGATGGGGAATGGCAGCTTAAAATCATTGATGGAATAGAGTACCTTTTCCACCGACCAGATACTGGTATAGCTTCGTATTTTCTTCATGTTGTCCGTCCTTTCTAAAAGATGGGGCAGCAAAAGCCGCCCCTGAAATAAAAAAGCCGCCTGTACTTTCAAAAAGAGATACAGACGGGTCTATCGTATGATTTCATATACGCCGTGGTTCGTGACAATAAAGGTTCCATCCAATTCCATGTCACGCCCATAGGCAGCATAGTCGATATAGTTTTGTAAGTGTGCCGGAAGTTCCCCAAGCTGTCCGCTTTCTTCCAGATAGTAGCGAGCCACATCCGCCATATCATCACAGCCGGAATGGCAGATAATATCGTCTTCATGCTCACAGAGTTCTTCGATACTGCCAAAGTAGGATTGCAGCTCTGATAGTTCCTCCTGAATGTACTCCGGTAAGTCCTCCACCATTTCACACAGGCGGTTGACTTCCTCAATGGGGGTATATTCGTCAATCTCAAAGGGCAGCTCATAATCATGGATGGTGTATTCCTCATATTCATCATTCAAACCGATACGCTCTTTGACTTCCTCAAAGTCCACAGGCGGCGTGAACCATGCCCCCACCAGTTCGCCCTCATTGTATTTGCCTAAGTTGGCAATGTAAATCCGCATTTCTTCCAAGTTCCTCTACCTCCTTTTAGCGGTAATAAAAGATACCATTGTCTGTAAACAGGTAGTTTTCGCTGGTTTCCAGTTCCCGACCAATGGCAGCGTAGTCGATATGGTTCAACAGGTCTGGATGTACTTCTCCAAAGAGCTGTACCTCCTGCACCAGATAACGGGTGAGGGATTCCCCGTCCTGCACCGGATAGCAGCGTATCTGGTCTTTGTGGTCGATAAATTCTGTAAAGCTGGAAAACCACCGCTTTTGTATTACATCCATTTCATAATAGAGGGGCGTTCCCTGCATTTCCTGTACCATCCGGCAAAGGGCGTTGATTTCCCAGAGCTTGTGTTGCCCTCCAATGGAAAGGGCAGCTCATAGTCTTCAATTTCGATTTCTTCCTCACTCTGAACCCCAAGACGTTCCCTGATTTCTTCAAAATCCACAGGGCAGGAAAACCATGCCCCAGGATATTCCTCAAAATCCTCATGGTAAAACCGTGTGGTGTTCAGGATGTAGATTCTCATTTCCTCAATCAGTATCACGTCCTTTCTTAGAAAAAAATGGCAACTAACTTTGTTTGTCAGTTGCCATTTTTCTAATAAAATATTCGCTTTAATTCTTCATCACTATTGATTTTTTTAATTACCCAAGGTTGTAAAAAATAATTGATTTGTGGGTCTAACATACTTACTAAATGAGTTTGTCCGGCAGGGGTTAATATTTGTAAATGTTGAAGTTCTATTACTAATCCATTGTTCATGGGTAATGGCAGGGTGTGAGTTGGTTCACGTAAAAACTCCCGAATGATTGTCACCTGTTCTGGTGTCATATTTTTCAAATATTTAATCTGAGCAGTTCCCAATCTCTTAGAAGCATACTTGTCATAAAAGAAATGAAAAATTTTAGATAGTAATAAAACGATTAGTAAAGCTGTGGAAATCACAAAAACAATGCCTATTGTAAAACCATATTTTTCTCGAAAATTTATAATATAAAACTTTTGGGCTAACTTTTGAGGCAATAATAATAATGTACCACTGGCAATAGATAAAGCTCCTAAAATGTTCGGCGGTAATTTCAAAAAATCAATAAAATCTTTCATACATTTCCTCCACTTTCAATTACTATTAAAGAAATTATACCACCATTCTTAGTTTATCTCAATTATCATACACTATCATATTACATCTTCTTTCTTTTGGGGAGTTACGCTCCCCAAGCCCCTAGTGGACTTCCGCCATGAAGCAATCAAGGCTTGCTCCATAACGGAAGTGTAAAATGGGTTTCCTATGCTCCGATAATCTTATTGAACAGTTCCAGTAAGATGTCCTTTACACCGTCAGCATTGAAGACCAGACCGACCGCTACAAGGGACACCACCAGAAAGCCGATAAGTTTGGAAAATTCCCTCTTAAATCCGAGGTACAGTCCAATCACCACGATTGCCAGCAACACAAGGGACTGGGCGTTGGATAAAAACCAGTTGTAAAGATTCTGTCCGAAATTCATAAAAGCTCCTTTCTTTCCTGTAAGAGTTCTTAGCTTCCAAGATTGCCGCCGTTAAAGCACCACCTCCTTTGCAGCGGCGGCTTGCTGCTTCAGGATTTTTTCGTGCTTCTCCGTCAGCTTTGCATGGGTGATGATGTCATGGACAATCTGGGTGTGGTTCATCTTATCCAGACGGAGAGCCAGCTTTAATGTGGGTGCTACCTGATGGGAGAGCCAGTGCAGGGTGCGTTCAAAGGAATAGGGTTCCGGTTTGGTTGTCAGTTTCAGGCTTCCCCTGTGTTCCCCAATGAACCACGCCCATTCCTCACTGATACGCCAGTCAGAACGGGGTTTCGTATCGTCCTTGTCCACGAACCGGACATAGCGGTTGATGATTTGAAAGGCTGTCTGTTCTGGATTGTCATGTTCTAACAGGTCACGGATGGCGTAAAAGGCACGCTCATTTTTCAGCCGGATTTCAAAGCGGTTCTTTACCTCTGCGTCCGCAATGGGAATATCATGCTTCTTGTACTGCTCATAGTCCTTTTCGTAAATGCAGAAGTACACCTCACTTTGGAGGGAACCAATATACAGGGTGTTCCCCATACATTCTTTTTCCCCACGCCGTACCAGTTCGCCGCTGCGGTAGCTTTTGAAGCTGCGGAAGACCGAGATACATTCCTCATTCCGGCACTTCTCTGTCAGATGGGGAATGTTCAGGATTCCTGTTTTGTCATTGATGGCAAGGTCAAGCCGCTTCATTACGCCGTCCTCCATGAGAACATCCATAAAAAATTCATACCAGCTCCGTTCCTGTGCCAGCAGATAGCTTTCAAACTGGCGGCAGCCACGCCCTTTCAGTTCCAGCAGCACCCCCTTTTCCAGTTCCGGCGATACTAGAACGAAAATATCCCCCAGATAGTAATGCTCCGTGTAAGAGTAAAATCCGTAGTCTTCATGGATAAAGTAGGGGAGTTTTAGCCGAAGCACGTCTTCCACGATATGCTTCACATCCGTAGTGGGGAAGCGAATCCGAACATAGTCAAAGAGCATTTCAAGGGGATTGTCTGGATTGAAGCGTTCCAGAGCTTCCGTGATGGCTTCCTGTAATGCTTCGGATGGGTGAGCCTTGCCCGTTTCAATATCGCTCAGGTACGGACGGGTGATTCCGGCAGCTAAGGCAAGTTTCTGTTGTGAGATACCGTAAACTTCCCGTTTCTCTTTGATGTCCCGTACCCATGTTTCTTCATTCAGTGAAAATCCCTCCTGTCTAAAAAAGCGTATGTCAACTTTCAGAGCCTTGTTGACACACGCCGGATATGGGAAAATCCCTTGTGTACCGTGGGATTCTGCCCTGTTATTTGGTTGTTGCCTGTCGATTTGTACCCCTCTGTTAGATACGAGGGGTTCATGCTGGCGTGCCTTGCGGCACACCAGCCACAGCAGGTCAGTCCGTTTCTGCGGCTTTCGCTTCGCACGCCGCCTGCACTTCCTGCCTGCTGTCTATGAGTTTTTTTATTTCTTTGAGGAAATCGTGTCCTTTTGGCACAAGGGGCGTGTAAAATTCCGAGATAACGCTGGTTCCCACATCCACATAGCCACGCCCTTTTATCTGCTTTAGGAAGAAATCCTTTGTGGTTTCCCCGAACATCATCCCATAGCCCATTTCCGACATCCGTCCCAGAGCTACACGGAAATTGAACTGGTCACGGATTCCGTCCCCCAGATACTTTGCGTCCGGACGCTGGCAGGCGAGAATCAGGAAAAAGCCAGCCTGCCGCCCAAGCATAACGATTTGTTTTAACTTGTTGAGGACAGCGGCGTTTTCCTTTGTGCCAAGCATTTCCATAAATGCCACATATTCATCAAAGATAAGGAAATTTGCAGGAAGCCCAAGATAAGCGTAATTTTCCCCTGTCCGGTAATTTTCCATGAGCTTCATGTCTTCGCTGCGTTTCATCATTTCTTCATAGAAACGGTCAATACAGGCGAGCATATCTTCCTTTTTGTAGTACACATCCGGCATAACCGCCTGTAAATCCGCAAGGTCGGCGTTCTTTGGGTCTAACACGAACAGGGCGGCGTTGGTGCGGAGCAGGGCTTCAATGAGGGTCAGGATGAAATAAGTCTTTCCGCCGCCGGTTCCTCCGGCAATGAGCATATGGGGGAGCTTGTCATACTCCCACCAGACATTTTCCATGAGCCGGAGCCTGCCGTCCTTTGCCTGTACATCTTCAATGGAGATACGGTTCGCAATGGTGTCATAGAGCAGGGTGTACTCCACGTAGGAATCCTTTAATTCCTTATCCTTCAGCTCACAGTACAAGCCGCTTTCCAGCTTTTTCTCCAAGTTTAAGAGCTGTTCCTGATATTTCCCCAAGGTGATTTCCACACGGATATGGAGCAAGCCCTGTTTCATCCTGTAATAGATTTTGGGAAAGTAAGTGATGGTTTCTTTGGAACGGCTGGAAGACAAGTCCTTGAAAAAAGCGTCTTCTTTTCTCTGCTCTGATTCATACCACTTGTTTTCCAACACCATCCTTGCCAGCTTTTGGCGGTGGATGAGCTGCTTTACTCCATCCATGCGGTATCGCCAGAACAGAAGAACTGCTGTAAGGCACACCAGCCCTGCCACGCCCATACTGAATAACAGGTAAGGGAGATTTACGTCCTGTGCTATCTGGGAGAAGGACACTTCCTGCCAGTTGGTTCCGGCAATCTGCCGGATATGAAACAGCAGGACAACCAGCATGAATACAGGGGACAGAGCGGCAAGGGCAGTATGGAACACAAGGTCTTTATCCGTGGGACGGATACGTTTTCCACGGGGGAAAAGCTGCTTCATGGGAATAATCCTCCTTTCGCGTTCTTCTTATGTTCCTGTTATTTTACAGGGGGAGCGTCTTTCTTCGGCGGCTGCGGATTCATGGCAGCCCCTTTTTTCAGGACAATATCCTCCGCCTTGATGTACCAGTCCACCTCTGCCCCTTGAAAAGTAGCCGTTGCCACGGTGTCTGCCACCGGATTGATAAGTTCCACCTCTGCGTTGTAATCGAACTCCTTTAACGGCACGCTGGCAGGGATGGAAACCTGAATCATACGCCCCTGCCTCTGGATTTTAAGTCATAGGTACGCTCCTTGATTTCTTCTGATACCGAGCCGTCTTCATTCTGGAGGTGAATCTCACGGCGGAGGGCAGAAAATTTCAATGCCCCGAAAGTTGCTTCCTTGTCAATCACGATTCCGTTTGCTAATCTCATAGTCTGATGTCCTCCTTTTCCTTACGCTTTTACCATATCGTCAGCGTGCAAAATGTAGTTGGTAAAGCCCCTTGTGCCGATTTTATAGCCCTCTGCGGTGATACGGGGATTGACGAGCTTCACACGTTCCTCAAAGTCAAAATGTTTCTCTCCGGCTTCGGCAGGGAGGATAACTACAATATCATCCGCTCTCTGTACGTCCGAATACAGATTGAAGCTGCGGGAGAATACCGTCATGCGTCCGTTGATTCTTCTCTGTTCTGTTTTGTCTTCTCCGGCGAACTCCAAGTTGCCGAATGTCTTTTCCACGTTGGGGATAACGAATTTTAATTCCATATAGATGTACCTGTCCTTTCTGAATGTTGCGTTTGATGGTTAGTTTTGGGTTCTGGTTTGAAAGTCGGAGGGGAACGCTCCGGCGGTGGTGATTTCTTCGTAGTATCACATCCTTTCTGGGGCTATTGAAGAAATTACAGGGTTGTGATATTATCTAGGTGTTAAAAATTAAATCGTCATGGTTAGGATTGTTAGCTTGTGTTTTTTCATGTAGCTCTGTCATGTACTCCCAACAACTTAAAAGTAGATTTCAGTGGAGATTTATAATATCAGGAGGTACGCTTATGACAATAATAACAACTGTAAAAAGCATTATGGTGGGCGACGGAATTTCTGGGAATTTTTGCTAAAGTGTGCAGGGGCAATGGAAAAAATTACGGCTGGCATGACATGAAGAATCCGGGAGGGTCAAATCTCCAATTCCCATCGGGGCTGTTTTCAGCCCCATTTAATTTTGAAACAAAAAATAGACGCCCATTGTTGAACGTCTATTTTGGGATGATATTGAGGTTTGCTGGTCTATCTTATAAAATCTGAATGTACTTCGATTGCATTTTTATTGCATTTTT
>NZ_QUHY01000053.1:0-7567 GCF_003479865.1 Blautia sp. AM47-4 | reverse complement strand
CACATATTCATCAAAGATAAGAAAGCAGGGTGGCAGTCCCAGATAGGCGTAGTTTTCGCCCGTCTTATAGTTCGGGTGTCGCTTCATTTCCTCACTTCGCTGTACCATGCCCTCATAAAAGGCATTGACGCAATCAATCATTTCTTCTTTGGTATGATACACATTTGCCATAACTGTTCCCAAGTCTGCAAGGTCAGCGTTCTTCGGGTCTAAGATATAAAGGACAGCGTTTGTATGCAGTAAGGCTTCAATAAGCGTCAGCAGAAAATAAGTTTTACCGCCACCAGTCCCACCAGCAATCAGAGCATGGGGAAGTGCGTCATATTCCCAGACAAGATTTTTCATCAATCTAAGACAGCCGTTTTCTGCCCGTACTTCATCAATGGTAATGCGGTTCGCTATCATATCATAAAGCAGAGTATATTCGATATAGCCGTCATGTAAGGTTTTGTCGGTCAGCTCGCAATACAAGCCACTTTCCAATTTATCCTCTAACCGTAAAAGCTGGTCTTGATATTTCCCCAGCGTAATTTCACAGCGGATATGAAGCAGTCCCTTTTCCATTTGATAGTAAATCTTTGGAAACCAGACGATTTTTTCTCTTGATCTGCTTTGCAGGTCAGTAAAAAAACCGCTGTCTTGTACGGTATCGGCTTCATACCACTTATTTTCCAGTATCATTCGTGCCAGCTTTTGACGGTGCAGGAGCTTCTTGAAACTGTCATAACAAAAACGGTAATACAGAAAAGCGACCAATGCACAAACACCAGTCGCTATCAGTATGGTTATGAAGTTGTAAGGGGAGAGTGTCAAGCCGTTTTCTAACAAGCTGAAATGCTCCCAATCGGTACGCATGAGCTGTTTGATATTCAATAGCAATAGAATCGCCACGAATACAAACAGAAGCGTCCCTATGGAAAAATGATAGACAAGGTGTTTGTCGCTGGCTCTGATACGGTGTCCTTTGTTCCAAATCTTACGCATAAATCAATCACTCCTTTCTGGGTACGAAAAAAGCAGTCAATCCAAAGACTAACTGCTATAAAAAGTTATTTTCACAAATCAAACACAATGCAAATATTAAGCATTTCATTATTATACTCGGCTGAAATTGTACCATTCATCTTTTCAACTAATGCTTTTGAAATAGACAATCCCAGTCCAGTTGAATTTCTAGCATTATTAACTGTATAAAATCGGTCAAATAATTTTCCAACTTCTATTTCAGTCAAATTTGAAGCATGGTTTATAAAATGAATTTCTCCATTTTCAAATAATGTAACTTCTAAATCGCCATTACTGTACTTGACTGCATTATTCAATAAATTTGCAAATATTCTTGATAATGCGGAACGGTCAAGATTACGGACTATCTTTTTCTGTGGAAGGATAATCTTAGGAGAAATTTGCTTTTCTTTTAAAATTGTATAGAATGAAGCGATACTTTCCTCTAATACATTGTTAATAGTAATAGGTTCAATTTTTAAATCTTCTTCTGAAGTTAAAATCACAGAATAACGAAATAATTCTTCTGTTAGTTGTTTTAGCATTTCTGTACGATTTTTTATGACAGCAATATATCTATTCACTTTTTCACTTTTTTCTTCTTGTTCAAGTAAATCCAAATAGCCATATATTGCGGTTAGCGGTGTGCGTAAATCGTGAGAAACATTTGTAACAGCATTTTTTAATTCTATATCGCCTTTTTGAAATTTTCTGCGTTCAGCTCGGAGCTTTCGTAGCTGGATATTTATTTCATTTGCTAAATGACACATATATTTATCGTTGCTTGAAATATCAATCAGAGTATTACTATCGGTTATGAGCTTTTCAGAGAATGAACATTCTATTTCTTTTGCAGATTTTCGTAATAAATGTATCTTGATAAGTAACAAGATAATTACTAAAATCAGTCCACTTATGAAAAGCCATAACCATAGCATAATTTTTCACTCCTTTACTTTAAATCTTTTTTCTTGAAAATCCAAACACCTGCACCAGTTGTAAGTATAACGATTACTAAGGAATATATAGGCAATCGTGTTAAATTAACAACTTGCATTGTTGAACATTGAATTGCTTGACCGCCTGGATTTACATCATAAAAGAATTGCACAATTTCTCGTTTTGTTCCGTCTAAATATTTTGGATTTTCCATTTCTTGAGCTGTGCTTTCTCCATTTTCTCCTATCGAATAAGCTGGAATAGTTTTTGGAGCGTCCAACATTCTATTACATATTGCACCAGCAAACAAAAGCCCAAATGAAAATAGAATACAAGCTACTGCAATAATAGCTTTATTTTGAGAGAGCATTGCTACAAGTGTAAAAAGAGAAGCAAATGTAACTGATAAAACCAAGACAGTTACTCCTATCATTACAATCATTTTCATATCAGCAACAAAAAATCCAAGTAAAGGAATTCCAACGCTGAGATACGGAACAAAAAACACAATACACATTGTAATTGCAATAATAGAACAAGTTACCATATTTGATAAATAAATAGTTTCTCTTTTCTGTCCTACGATAATTTTGTTTCTGATTGTTCCGTCATTATGTTCTGTACCGATAAAAAGACTACAAAATACAGCAAGAATAATTCCTATGAACAATGCACACATGAAAAATCCATTGTCAAGATTATTGATATATCCAGACTGTTTCATATCCCTATATCTCAATAGTGGGCTAGCTATTCCAATCACAAACATAAAAGCTAATGAACCCCAAAAACATTTATTTTTCCTTAATCGAAAGAAATTAGCAGATAATAATTTATTCATGTCTTGCACCCCCTACCAAGCTAACAAAATAACTTTCTAAACTTTCATCATGTTCATGTATCGAAATAACTTCACAATCTTTTTTGGATAATTCTGTCGTTAATTTTGAAATATTAACTTTTTCAAAAATATCCGCTTCTGTATTAGAAAGTATTTTATATTCAATGTTCATAGTGTCTAAAACATAAGCAAGGGTTTTTGTGCTTGATACTTTTAAATGAGTACATTTTCGGCATTTACTTTCCAATTCAATAGAGCTAATCTGTTTTATCATTTTACCATTGTCAATAAAGCCATAGTATGTTGCCAGTTTTGATAGCTCGTCTAATATATGACTAGAAATCAAAACGGTAATTCCATGTTCTTGATTGAGCTTCAAGATCAATTCCCTAATTTCTATAATTCCTTGTGGGTCAAGTCCATTGACTGGCTCATCAAGAACGAGAAAATCTGGCGAACCTGCAAGAGCAACCGCAATACCTAGTCTTTGACGCATACCAAGAGAAAAATTTTTTGCTTTTTTATTTCCCGTATTTTCAAGACCAACTAATTTTAATATTTCGGAAATTCCATCATCAGAGGGAATACCTAATACTTTGTATTGCTCCTTTAAATTTTCATACGCTGTTAAATCAACATAAATTGACGGTGTTTCTACGATTGCTCCCATTCTGCGACGAGATTTTGTAATGTCCTTATCTATGTGCTTTTTGCCATAAAGAACATAGTCGCCAGATGTAGGCTCTTGTAAACCACATATCAACCGTATAAGAGTTGTTTTGCCTGCTCCGTTTTTGCCGATAAGACCATAAATCGAACCTTTAGGCACATTCATTGATAAGCCGTTGAGTGCTTTAAAATGCCCGTAGTTCTTACATAAAGAATTTGTTTTAAGAACATATTCCATGATTTTTACCTCCTGTTTTCTGATATAGTTATTCTATCTTGTAAGAGTAAAGAAAACGGTAAAGAAAACAGTAAAGAAACAGTAAAGATTTATTCTGTTCTCATTTTAAATCCAATTCCCCAAACAGCTTCAATATAATCTTTTCCACTTATATCACGAAGTTTTTTTCTTAAATTACTAATGTGCATTTTTAATGAGCTTTCAGTACAGTCTGGTGTGTCCTCACTAATTTTTTCTAAAAGAAATGACTTTACAATAACTTGCTTCGGATTTTGTATTAACAATTTCAAAATAGCATATTCCGTTCTCGTCAGTTTTACTTTTTTGTCCTCTATGAACACTTCATAAGTAAATGTATCCAATGTAATATCTTCAAATTCTAATGTTCTGTTTAATGAGGGTGTTTTACTCTAAGTGCAACAGTAATTCTTGCCAATAATTCTTTTGTATCAAAAGGCTTAGTAACATAATCAACTGCACCACCAAGTAAAAGAGATACCTTATCTTCAACATCTACTTTTGCACTCATAACAATAATGGGAATATCTGATATTTGTGGTAATAATTCTTCCCCAGACAATCCCGGTAACATTAAGTCTAGCAAAATCAAATCTGGTTTTGTATCTGCTAAAAATAATAATGCTTCTGTACCAGAGTAAGCATGGGAAACCATATATCTTTCATGTACTAAAACTTCGTCCAACATTTTGTTTATATGAATATCATCATCAACAATTAAGATATGCTTCATTTTCATCACTCCATTATATTTGATATGAAATAATTATACCGTTATGCAGTATGCTCTACAATATAATTTTTACTCGGCAATCCTATTTTTTCTGTTGTCCCTGCGGTGTAGGGTTCTGTGGATTACCTGCGTTCTGATTGCCTTTATTCTTCAACACAATATCCTCTGCCTTTACATACCAGTCCACATCTGCACCTGTATAGGTTTTTCGTGATACCGTATCGGCTACTGGATTGACAAGTTCCACAACTGCATTGTACGGAAATTCCCTTAACGGTACTTCTGGCGGTACGGACACGGGGATAATTCCACCATGCAGACTGCACTTCAAATCATAGATACGCTTTTTAAGCTGGGTACTCGGTGTCCCGTCCTCATTCTGCAAGAACACATCACGCACCGCTGTAAATTTTAATTCTCCAAATGTTTTCTCTTTGTCAATAACAAACCCGTTTGATAATCTCATAAATTCTTCACTCCTTTACTTTTCATCAACTGCTACAATATCATCAGCAACTAACACATAATCGGTATGTCCCATATCCCCGATTGCGTAACCTCTGCCGTATAACTTCGGATTGACAAGTTTTACTTTCTGCTCATACTTGAAATGCTTTTCGCCAGCCTGCACGGGAATTTCCACCACAACATTTTCGCCTTTCTGTACGTCAGAATAAAGGTTATAGCTTCGTCTGGCTAAGACCCTGCGGTTATTTTTATCTCTTTCAAAGACTGGCTCGCTTTCGCCTGCAAATTCAAGAGTTCCAAAAGACTGTGCCATATCTGGCACGACATATTTCATTTCCATATTGTTTTACCTCGTTTCTTTCTATGTTTGATAAGTTTTTTAATTGTGATTTCTTATTCTGGCGGTTTGGGTAAATACCAGCAATCCCCCAGATAGTAAAGGGTAAAATAAATGCTTACGCACCCTTGACTATCTGTGTTCTTGCAGGTTGTAGACAGACAAGCAGAATAAGCGGAAGTCTGCCGTTTGACCGCTTCGGCGGAGAACGTGATTTTCCTTTTCTCATACCGTTACCGCCTTATGATTTCTTCATTTTACGGCGTTTGTAAAGATATGTTCCAGCCAATCCACCAGCAGACGCAAGCAACATCACAACAAATGCCATTACATTTGTACTGTCGCCCGTTTTGGGACTGTCGCTAGGTCTGTTAGGCTTTTCTGGTGTCGGTGGTGTTTCGGGTTTCTCTGGTTCTTCTGGCTTTTCCTTAAAAGTAATCGTCTGTCCCTTATCCTCAATATCCTTATGTTCGGTAACTTTCTTCGGTTCGTCTGGATTGCTCAAATCGTACAATTCTTCAAAAGTTACAAGCTGTTTGCCGTCAAGGGAAGTAGCGTCAAAGATAAAAGCAACTTCCACTTTCATAGTTTCGCTGTCAGCGGTAAACATATAATCACTTTCCACACGCTTTCCATTGATAAGAAGCTCTGCACTTTCTTCTTTCAACATCTGCCAGCCCACAAGTTTGTACTGTGTACCGACTTCTAAGCCCTCTAAGGTTACGGTATCAATGATTGTAACGTCTTTTCCTGCTTCAAGTTCTTTGTTACCGTCCTTATCGGTAGCAGTCGTATGAATTTTGATGATACGCTCTGTGATAAGTACGGTCTGCCCGTCGTCCTCAATGTCTTTGTGTTCCGCAACTTTTACGGGTTCGTCTGGATTGCTTAAATCATACAATTCTTCAAAGGTAACAAGATTTTTGCCACCTAAAGCAGACGCATTGAATGTATAGGAAATTTCCACTTTCATTTCTTCATCATCAGCGACAAAGGTATAATCGTTTTCCACACGTTTCCCGTCAATGATAAGCTCGGCATTTTTTTCTTTTAACATCTGCCAGCCTTTGAGCTGATATTTTGTGCCTTTTGTAAGTCCGTCTAATTTGACGGTATCAACAATCGTAACCTCTTTTCCTGCAAGGATTGTCTTTTCGCCGTCCTTGCTGGTTGCTGTGGTATGGATAGAGATTTCTTTCTCGTATTCATCAGTCAAAGTTCCTAAATCAATCACAAGATTGTTTCTTGATACTACGATTTCAAATGGTGGGATAAGTTCAAAGCCTTTGTTACTATCGCAACGCATTTCTTCAATGATATAGGTATCATAAGGTAATGCCCCCTTGCTGTCGTCTGGTTCAGAAGTCCCAAACCACACACCGTCCTCACTGGTCTTGCCTGCGTTTGTATTGTGCTTATGAGAAGCCCAGTCAGCAGAAGTGGAAAACTGCCCGTTATCATCAGTTACCACAACATGATTTTCGCCCGTTGTCTTGCTTGTGATCCTAAAAGGAACATCAGCAAGACGCTTATGTGTGCCTGCACCGATTTTTACACCCTCAATATCTCCACGCTTAATCTGATTGTAGATAGAATGAGCTTCGTCGGTTAAGTCCACGATTTTTCCATTTTCTGTGATTGTAAAATCAATCGGTTTTGCACCGTCAGTTAAGTAACCGTCGGGAGCTTCACTCTCAACAATACGGAATTTTCCATAAGGTAAGAGGTCAGAAGAAGTAGAAGCGATACCCTCAATATCTGTACGAATAGTTTTTACGACTTCATTTTTCTTATATAGCTTGCCCTCAACCAAAACAGAATTATCATTTAAGGAAATGATGTCAAAGACAGTATCTTTCAGAGTGGCACTTCCTTGTGGCTTTGTATCGCCCGTTTCTAAATCTCGTTTCTGAATTTTGACACCGCCACGGATAACCTTGTCTGATACGGAAAACTGGTTACTTCCAGATAATACGGCAAGGTCGCCGTCCTCGGTAATCTGTGTTACATATAAGCCCTTAATCTGTTCGGACTTATCGCCAGCCTGCATATATGCACCCTCTAACAAGTAGCCGTTTGGAGCTTTCGTTTCCTCAACGGTTAGCGTTCCAAGTGGAAGAACCGCCTTGCCGTCCTGCATATAGAAGCTATCGCCAGATACCTTGTATGCGTCCGCTAATTTTGTGATGTAGTGAGTTGTCCCGTCGCTGTCTGTTTCAGCGATTGTCTTTGTAACCCATGTACGAGTAGCTTCGGCAGGGAGATTGTCTTTATTATAGAAGCCTGCATAATACTTCCATGTAAATTCCGCACCTGCTA
>NZ_QUHY01000052.1:0-8105 GCF_003479865.1 Blautia sp. AM47-4 | reverse complement strand
GATAATAGCCATATTGACCTCCGTTTCGGTTGTTGGTTGACGAGTGACCGAAACGAAGGCGGCGGGGAGCGGCACCGGGGAATGACTTCGGGCCAACATGACCCGAAGCAGCCCCATAAGAACACAAAAGCGCCCGGGAGGCATGAAGCCACACGGACGCATGAAGTTACATATTCATTTATGTACTGCCTAATTTCACATTCATAACCAGACTGTCCCGGAGGGGGAGCTACGCTTTTTTTAGCTGGTGCAGGTCATGGGTGCTGTGAAAAAAGGCAAAAATGAACACGGCGGCAATCCTCCTATATGCCGCCGTGGATTTACACGGTGTTAGGTCGTCGTTGGTTTAGGGGGCGAAAAGAAACGGCGGCTCTGATTTCTCAAAACCGCCGTATCGTCAATGATATAGGAAAGCACACGAAATCCTCTGCCCGTCAGCGGTTTTTTTCTTTTCCCCGCTGTGGGGGCAGATGTTTCTTAATTGATTTACCACAAGCATAAACTACAAATGTTACACAAATGTCCGAGGTGCCTTTGATTTCGACAGAAAAACAGGCTGAATTGTTACAAAGCTCGGACATTTCAAGGAAATCGGATAAAGTTGAAATCAGCGAAGCAACATTTATTGGTTGCTCCGCTGATGTACTGCTATTCTTCGCGTATGGCAGGCAGAATTTCCGCTTTCTTTAATTCAGCTTTGGCGTATGCGGTAAAGATTAAATATATAACTGCCAGAACAGCAATTAAAGCCAACAGGAACAGCCACGGCAGTTCCAGCGTAATACAATGATTTGCTGCATCTAATTTCCTACAAGCAATTACACTTAGAATGCTTCCGTATACAAGGGATATTGCTAATGAACCTCCAAGGTAGATTCCAATTTCCCTGTTCAGCATTATTTTCAACTGTTTTTGCGTTGTTCCAACGGCTTCAAGCAAACCAAACTCACGTTTTCTGCTCTGGAAATCAACAATAAGCATATTCATAAGACTGATACTGCCAAAGACAAACAGAATAGCAGAGGCCATATACAGAGCATTTATAGAGGCTCTGTATTGATGCTGAATATTTTTAATCGTTTGCTCAATCGTATTTACTTCTATTTTCCCGTTTTTATCCGCGATCTCCTGAACTGCGGTCAAAACGTCGTCAAAACGTCCGTCTGAATTTTTGACTGCCAGAATACCTGTCTGCTCTGTTATCCCTGTCAGTTTTTTTGCTGTATCATAAGTCATAATGAAGTAAGGACTTCCGGGAACAACCGGGCTATTCTCCATTAAATCAGACCTATTGTATGTGCCTACCACAACGGCTTCCACATCAAAGGTGCTGCCATCGAAAGCTCTGCCCGCAATCTTCAAAGTATCGCCAACTTTTGCTATATCTTCTTCAACCAATATTCCATTTTTCTCAACCATATCATCGTAATCTGCCGTTCCAGAGGATAGCACCGCCTGCTTTTCTTCCGTCTGTTCCCGGTTTAAGGTTGGAAAGAAGTCTGAAATGCTTGTGATAGAACCACTTCCGCCCGAAAAAGTAACCGTCATATAAACGCTGTCGAATGCGGTGATTTTTTCTATCCCGTCCACCTTTTCTAATTCCTGCATCAGTGTCTGATCCTCAAGCGGATTTTCTTCCAGTTGCAATTTTGCGCTTCCGTATGGCTCCGCTTCATTATCAAAGGAACTACCCACTGTATTTCTTATTTGTATGAGAATGTTACCGGCTGGATAGTATTTGAAGCTCGCCTGTTTTGCCGGATCAATAGAACCAGCAACCGTAGAAGTAACCAGTAAAAGAGCGCCGCTCACTCCAAGCATTAGCAGCGTCAAGACTGCTTTTTGCTTGTTTCTTTGTATATTTAATTTTGCCAGATTAAACGGCGTAAGTTTCCGATGCAATTTTGGACTCTTTTTTGCCTTTCCAGCATACGCGAGGTATTTCGCGCCCTCTACCGGGGAAGTATTCATTGCTACCCGGACAGGCTTAAAAATGGCAATATTCACTGTCATAAAGGCTACTGCGGCAATCAGTACAGCATAAATAACTGTTGTTTTCAGCCGGAATCCGTCAGGACAACCAATAAATCCAATCAGTACGCCCGTGACAAGTCCTAAAGGAATACCGGTCAAGGCATATAACCGTCCCTCTTTTCCTGCCATCCGCTTAATCTGCCTTTTTGTCATGCCAAGTGTCCGAAGTTGCCCAAACATCTGAACATTTTTTACAATCTTTGTGTAAAAAACACCATAGACAATCGTTGCCGCCAAAATAGCCGTCAATGCCGCCAGCAACGGTACTGGAATCGGAATACCCGATGTTATTACCCCCGACATAACAGCAATATATTCTGTAAGCATTACCTGCTCCTCGACAATGCCTGTATTTTGTATTGCTTTGCTGGCAAAATCAAGAATAGCCGTGGAGCTTATGGCGTCTGTATTCAGCCTTGTATATGCTGTAACCTGAAAAGAA
Source organism: Blautia sp. AM47-4 (assembly GCF_003479865.1). Lineage (NCBI taxonomy): Bacteria > Bacillati > Bacillota > Clostridia > Lachnospirales > Lachnospiraceae > Blautia > Blautia sp. AM47-4. The sequence goes on along the minus strand of NZ_QUHY01000052.1, from coordinate 5,629 downwards.
TCTTTTGCCAAATCTCGGGCAAGTTCTTTACTGACATAAATAAAATATCCGTTGCTTTCTTTTGTGTCGTCCAGAATACCAGAAAGCGTATATTCCGCTTTCTGCCCTGTGCCGGTCACGTCAAGAGAAATAACATCGCCAGCTTTATACGCTTTTCCTAAAAAGTCAATATAATTCTGCGGAAGCATAATCTCATTTTCTTTCTGCGGCACACTTCCCTGTAAAGTCTTTTCTTCCTGATGCGAAAAGTAATCTTCATCTCCGTAAGCAACCGTGATTGTTTTATCATCCACATAAAAAAAGCCAATAGCGGAGTATTCTCCGATCCATGAAATATCTTTGTTTTGACGCAGCAGGGCTGTCTGTTCATCCGTAACTCCCAAAATGCCAATCTGCGCTTTATTCCTCTGTGTGTTCTTAAATTCCTCTTGCGTACCTGTTGATATTAGGATAATCGAAAAAACCATGCAGACAGAGAGGGCGATTGTCAAAAGTAAAAAAGCCTTGCTTCTCTTATCCGCTTTCATACTCCTATCTGCCAATTTCTTTACAATGGAGCTTGTATCATTTTCAAAAGGCCAAGTCATAGCCCGTCACCTCCTTATCTCACGATTTTGCCGTCCTCAATCCGTACAATACGGTCGGCAAGCTGGGCAATCTCGCTGTTGTGAGTAATCATTACAACGGTCTGGTGAAATTCTGCGCTGGTGCGCTTGATAAGCCCCAGTACCTCGGCGCTGGTCTTACTGTCAAGGTTGCCAGTCGGCTCGTCGGCCAGCACGATAGCCGGTTTGGTTATCAGGGCACGGGCAATCGCCACACGCTGTTGTTGACCGCCGGAAAGATTGTTCGGCATATTTTTTAGCTTATCTTCCAGCCCCAGCAGGTGAACGATTTCATCCAAAAACTTCTGATCCACCGTGTCCCCGTCCAGTTCCATCGGCAGGACAATGTTTTCATACACATTCAGAATGGGAACAAGGTTATAATTCTGGAAGATAAAACCGATGTTGCGGCGGCGAAAGATGGTAAGCTGTTCATCGTTCTTCTTTGCCAGTTCTTCGCCCCGGACGATCACGGTTCCGCTGGTGGGAGTGTCCAGCCCGCCCATCATGTGAAGCAGGGTGGACTTGCCGCTACCAGAGGTTCCCACAACAGCCACAAACTCGCCGTCCTCCACGGAGAAATTTACGCCGTCAAGGGCGCGGGTAATGTTCGGTTCTGTACCGTAATACTTTTTCAGGTCAATCGTCTGTAAAACGCTCATATTCAAAACTCCTTTCAAGGCTTCCTACCTGTTGATAAGTGTATTGTAAAACCCAAATGTCCGCGAAATGTTACAGCGGCTAAAAAAATTCATTGAAAATTGAGGTGAAATGTTACAACGCTCGGACATTTCATTTTATCTCTGCACCTCGGGCCAACTTGACCCGAAGCAGAAAGTTTCTCTCAACGCAAGGGAAGCATAATGGAAAATTCCGAACCCTTGCCCGGCTCCGAAACCACTTTGATATAGCCGCCCTGCCGCGTTACGATCTCGCGGGCCAGATACAGGCCAATGCCCACACCCTGCTGTTCGTGTACTTCTTCCTCACGATAGAAGCGCTGGAAGATAGCGGCCTGATTGCTTTCGGAAATGCCCTTGCCAGTGTCGGTCACTTTGATTTCCACATACATTTCCCACAGCACCACAGACACAGCGATTTTCCCGCCTGCCGGGGTGTACTTCACCGCATTGTCCAGCAGGTTAAAGAGGGCTTCCGATGTCCACTTGCTGTCATGGAAAACGGTCAAATCCTCCGGGCAGTCCACGGACACGGCGATTTCCTTTTTCTCCGCTGCATACACGATCCCACTCATGGCCTGTGCCACGGTATCAAAGAGGCGGCCCGGTTTCTTGTCCAACTGGATCACGCCTGTTTCCAGACGGGAGGTTTTCACAAGGGCCTGAAAGAGAAAGTCCAGCTTATCCGTCTGGCTGCGGATTCCCCGGATAAAGTCGGTGCGCTCTGCCTCGGCCATAGGCTTTTCCAGCAGGGTGTCCGTCGCCATTTTCAGATTGCTTACCGGCGTTTTCACCTGATGGGAAATATCCGATACAAGGGTCTGTAACTCCTGCCGTTCCTCGTCCACCCGGCGGCGGTTCTCCTGCATGATCTGGTAAAGCCTTGCCAGCCGGTGTCCGATTCTGGCAAGCTGGGTTTCGCTGTCCTCTGGCCGCTGGGGCGCTTCATTTCCGGCGATCATGTGGTCTAAGGTCTGGCACAGGTCAGTGGTAAACTGCGACAGTCGCTTTCCAAACGCCTGCGTCAGTACAAAAATCCCTACAATGGCGCACAGCAGCAGCGCCCCGCCTGTCAGCAGCACCGCAATCTGTTTTGTCACAAGAAAAAGAGCTATGGTGATCCCGGACATGGAGAGGACAAGCTCCATTGCCACCCGGCCAAACAGCCGCTTTACCGAGAGGTTTTGAAACTTCATTTTACCTCGCCTCCCGTCCATTGATACCCCATGCCGTAAACGGTCTTGATGTAGGGTGCGCCGCCGTCGGCTTCAATCTTGCTGCGAATACGGCTGATGGAGGTTGTCAGGGTGTGTTCGTCCACAAACCGCTCGTCTATATCCCACAGCTTTTCCAAAAGCTGCCCACGGGTCAGCACTTGCCGGGGATTTTTACGAAACAGGTTCAGCATTTTGTACTCCATCGGGGATAGAGTCAGGGGCTTGCCGTTTAAGGAAGCCGTCTGCTCCGAGAAGTCCAGAAACAACCGCCCGTCGTCGTAAATGTCCTTGGCCGGTTTGTGGTGTTCCAGCATGGCGAACATGGCTTTGATTTTCCGCTGCAAGGCCCCAATCACAAAGGGCTTTGTGATGTAGTCCACCGCGCCCACCTCATAACCCCGTATCTGGTCGCTCTCCTGATCGTTGGCGGTCAGGAAAATCACGATGGTATCCGGGTGCTGGGGCTTTATCAGCTTGCACAGTTCAAAACCGTTCCCGTCCGGCAGGTTGATGTCCAGCAGCACTAAATTAAATTCCCGCTGGCGGATGGCGTCGGCTGCGGTTCTGGCATTTAGGGCAGAAGTCACGCCATAGCCGTCTGCGGTCAGGTTATAGGCCACCATCTTATTCAAAAAACTGTCGTCCTCGACAATTAAAATCTGCTTCATATCCTCACTTCCTTTGCTTTTTGCAGATAGTATAACAGGCAAATGTCCGCGAAATGTTACAGCGGACCGATTTTTCAAAAAATTATTTCTTCATAAATTATATAGCCTGTTGGCTTTTACATCAAGATTTTACAAGTGAATAGTGAAATGAAATACTACCTTACATAAAGTTTCATTACATTCTCATAATTCAGCCCGAAATGTACAATGATATAGGGTGATATGAGAATGAACCAAGATGAAAGAAGGTTTGACTTTCACGGCCTCGGGGCAGCTCTCAAAAGAGCCAGAGAAGAAAAGGGCTGGACACAAGCCTACGTTGCGGAATTAGTAGACCGTGACTCCCGTACCATTATGAATATTGAGAACAAAGGTCAGTATCCCAGCTTCGACCTTTTTGTTAAACTCATTACCATGTTTGACGTTTCAGTTGACCAGTTTATTCATGCGGACGGAGGGGCAAGGTCAAGTTCTTGCAGAAAGCACATTGATGTGCTCCTAAATTCTATGAATGAAAAAGAGCTTGTTGTAATAGAAGCCACAGCCGAGGGCATTAAGAAAGCCAGAGAAACGGAGGTTCCAGAATAAGGGCCTCTGTTTTTTTGCGCCATTTTAGGGGCTGCCGCTAAGTGGCAAGCAATGCCTCTGTGGCCACAAGTGGCACAAAGGCGGCTTGTTGGGGCTCGCCCCAAACCCGTATCTTCGGGCCAACATGGCCCGAAGTGTCAGCGTCGCTTTGCTCCTTGTTTTCATAATCTCAACGCTCCTTTTCCTGCTTTCTTCCCGGCTCGGTGTAGCCCATCAGAGTGTCAATGTTCGCCTTGATCGTGACGATCTCCTGCATATCCCGTCGTGCCTTCTGGTATTCTCCATAGAGCTGTTTTTTCTTTGCTGTGAGCTTGCGGCCTTCCTCGTTCAGCACATCCATTTTAGGGAGCTTCGCCCCACCCAGCAGAGAGCGCATTTCCGCTTGTGCAGCCCGGTACAGTTCAAGGTCGGCCTCATGCTCCGCAAGGAATTTCCGGCTGTACTTCGTCGCCTTATACTGCTCAAAGACTGGACGGGTTTTGGCATACTGAACCGTTGCGGCCTTTAGCCCGGCATTGGTTTTCATGGCCTGTTCCGTCTGCTTGATCTGCTCGGAAATGGTATGAAAACGGTCTGCTGCCTCGGTGGCTTTCTGTGCCAACTGCTCATAATCGGTCAGGCCATTGTCCTGTATATAAGCAAGAGCGGCGGCCATCTGCTTAATGTTAAATACCTTCGCCCAGCGTTCATATCCCGGCCCCTTACCGGCAGCCAGCTTTGCTTGAATATCCACCGCCAGACTGATTTTCCGCTCCGAGCGCCCGGGGCGTTTTTCTTTGCCCTCAATGGCGGACAGAACATCTTGCAAGTCGTAGCCGTCCCCCAGCGTGGAGGCACGCAGACGGGTGAAGCGTTCCTGTCCCTGCCCGGTCAGCCGGAAGCTGATACCGCCGCCCCGAACCGTCTTGACCTCATACCCGGCCCGCTTCATCAAATTGAGAAATTCGTCCAGATCAGCGGGGCGTTCCGCCAGCGCAGTATCAATAGCAAGGCGCAGTCGGTCCTGATAGGAAAGCGGTCCTTTCCGGTCTTTCTGCCACTCCCCATAGTTCCGATACTTGCTCTTGCTCCGGGGCTTCGGGTTCTCCACGATGGACAGCCCGTTTTCAAGGCACAGCCTGTCAGAGAGCCGCCGAAGAGCGAAGCTGGAGCCCCAAAAATTTCGGAATTTCCGGGTGCAGTCAAGGGTGGTGGAGTTGTAATAAATGTGACAATGGATGTGCTGCTTATCGGTGTGCGTGGTAACGATAAAAGCGTGCCGCCCCTTTGTCCAGCGCATAGCCAGCGCATAGCCGATACGGTTCGCCTCCTTCGGGGTGATCTCGCCCGGATAGAAGGATTGTCGTATCTGATAGCACAGCACATTATTTTCTTTCTTCTGTTCCCGGCCCGTCATAGCGGCATAGCTGGCCTTTGCCAAAAGGAACTCGTCCGCCACGGTGGCTGGATCACATTCATAAGCGGAGATGTACTTTCCGCTTTCTGTTTTTTCCGGGTTCTTGCCATAGTCCAGACAATCCCGGATAGCCTCAGCAATCGTTTCGCCTTCGCCCGCATGGCGCTGCAACAAAGTTGTAGTAGCCAAAAATCATCCCTCCTTTCCATAAGAAAGAGGCGGCCCATTCAGACCGCCCCGACTTCGGGCCAGTATGGCCCGAGGCTGCTTAACTTGCCAGAAACCGGTACAGAGCGGATTTGCCTCCGTCCAGCGCCCAAAGAAGGGAGCCCGCCGCCGCTTGCAGTCCATACGGCGAAAGAAGGAAGGCAAGAAACAGAAATACAATCCCGCCTATGGGCGTCGGCGTGAAAAAGAGAGCGACACCCAGCACCGCCAGGATCACAGAGGCAATCGTCAGCAGGACGGCACAAAT
>NZ_QUHY01000051.1:0-8974 GCF_003479865.1 Blautia sp. AM47-4 | reverse complement strand
TATTCTATACGTTATTTTCTAATTTGTAAAGTCTTCTATAATTTTAGAGTAAAAAATACTCTAACACACAAAGGAAGAATTACAAAATCTAAAAATCTTTGTAAATTCCCAATGTGAAAATAAAAATCAAATTGATACTAAGGCAGAAATGCGATTTAAGAGGAGAGGTGGTAAAAAGGATTTTGAATAGAATTATTTGACATGTCAAAGTAGAAAACGATGAGGTATAAACTAAATATATGATCGAACAAAAGTTTGAAAATATATTGCGCTACAGGTCGGAGTCTGCTATAATGTGGTAAAAATGAATAAAAAATCAGAACTTGACTCCGAAAAATAAACAAAATAGACAAAAGGAGAAAGTGATGAATAATACAAACGAAAATAAAACAAGTGACATTTATCTTGCACATGTGGATTTTGAAACAGGCCGTACCCAGAGCTTTCAGGAACATACAGATAATGTAACATCATATGCAAAAAGCATTTGTCCTATGGGAGAGATTCAGAAACTTGTCGAGGCGGCCGCACTTTTTCATGATGCGGGGAAACTCTCTGATGATGTGCAGAAAGATTTTCAAGATATCTTGAAAAAGGGGGATCAGGCACACCGAAACGATTTGGATCACTCAACCGCAGGTGGACGGATGCTATGGAAAATGATGCGGCAGAAAACAGCAGCAGAGCTGTTAAGTACAGTTGTGTACTCACATCATGGAATCAGCGACTGTATTGATTTTGAAAGCGGGTGTACCTTACAGGAACGCAGAGCGGAAAAAGAGTGTCAGGAAGACATTGTGAAGGAAAGATTTTTTCAGATCTTTGATAAAGAGAAAATCCAAAAAGTGTGCGAAGCAGCAGATGCACAATATGTTCAGATTAATAAAAAAATAGGAATGTTTGTGCGAAAAAGCACAAAACAAAATCGTCATTGTGGAAATGGATATTTTTATATTGGAATGTATTTCAGAGTATTGCTTTCTATGCTGCTTGACAGTGATTGGACAGATACGGAAAAATTTTTTCAGAATGAAGAATTGAAACAACGTATTTCAAAGAAAGAAATACAGAAAATATGGCAACAGAGTATACAATGTTTTGAGAACTATCTTAATCATGAAATTCGAAACAAGGCAGAAAATGGCCAGAGTCTTCAGGCAGTCCGGCAGGAGATTTCTGAGAGGTGCTATGAAGAGGCAGAAAAAGAAACGAGACTGTATCGTCTGACAGTACCAACGGGAGCTGGAAAGACATTAAGTAGTTTGCGCTTTGCACTGTATCGTGCCGAGCGGACCCAAAAACAGCATATTATTTATGTTGCCCCATTTAACAGTATTTTAAGCCAGAATGCCGATGAGATCCGGAGAGCAGTTGACGATCCGGATATCGTACTGGAACATCATTGCAATGTGATTCTTTCGGAGAAAAAGCAGGAGAAAGACTATAAAAAACTGACAGAAACATGGGATGTGCCAATTATTATGACATCAGCTGTACAGGTATTGAATGTACTTTTTTCGGGACAGAAAAGAGATATCCGCAGAATGCATACCTTATGTAACAGTGTGATCATTTTTGATGAGGTACAGGCCATTCCGAAGAAGTGTATGGAACTTTTTAACTTAGCAGTAAATTTTCTTACCAATTTTGCGGAATCGGATGTTGTATTATGTTCAGCTACCCAGCCATCCATTAAAGATTTGAAAGAGAATAATTTAAGTGAATGCATGGAGATGACGGAAATCATAGAAAAGTATGAAGAAGCCTTTCGAAGAACGGATATCGTAGATTTGACAGAAACAGAAGCGTATCCGGGCGGAATGGAAATTGAGGATCTCTGTGATTTTACGTTGCAGCAAGCTGAGACATTTCGAAATGTGCTGGTCATAGTAAATACAACCGAATGTGCAAAACAAGTATATGAAAAGATAAAAAGCAGCTGTTCAGACGAAGATCAAGTTTTTCACCTGAGCAATAAACTTTGCCCGCAAAATAAAGAGGACACGTTGGAAACGGTCCATGCGGCATTACGAAAAAATAGAGAATCCGGATATACAGGCAGAGTGATCTGCATCAGTACACCGGTTGTAGAAGCGGGTGTAAATTTTTCTTTTGGCTGTGTCATTCGATCAAAAGCGGGATTGGATCATGTGATCCAGGCCGCTGGAAGAGGAAATCGCCACAAGGAGTATCCCTGGTTTGGAAAGATTTACATTGTACAATTGACAAACGAGGCCGAAAGTCTGGAAAAGCTGCCAGAGATACAAGAAGAACAAAGAGCAGTACAAAAATTATTAGAACAATTTCGAAGTAAGCCTGAAATTTTTGAAAAAAGATTAGATTCGTCGAAAGCGATAGCGATTTATTATCAGTATTACTATCAGGTGCTGCAGGCTGATATCACGAAATTTCCGGCGAAAAATTATAAAACGACCTTGCTAGAAATGCTGGGAAAAAATTGTCCGGGAAGAAAACAATATTGGCATAAGTTTGAACAAGAGTATAAGGGGGGAATGGCACAGGCATTTGCAACGGCAGGAAAAGAATTTGAAGTTATTTCTAATGATTATAAGATTCCAGTTGTGGTTCCCTATAATGATGAGGCCAAAAAACTGATTGCAGCATTTGTCGGAGCAGATGGTGAGTATTTACCTTGGGAGGAAAAGCAGAGGATGCTGCGGGAACTGCAAAAATATACGGTTGGAATTTCAGAAGTGCAGAAGGAATGTCTTAATAATGCAATATATCAAATTAGTGATGAAGAAATACTCGCGTTGAGCGAAGGGTATTACAGCAATGAAGTTGGTGTGTTGGAAGAACCGCAGATGAACTTTGAGAACTATTAAACATATTGGAGGTGGTACAATGGAAAAACATGCGAATACCATAGAGTACGAGGTGTATGGGAACTATGCATTGTTTTCTGATCCGGTGGTGCGTGTTGGAGGCGAAAAAACAAGTTATTCAATTCCAACTTACGAGGCATTGCGAGGTATTACGGAAAGCATATTTTGGAAACCCACGATCTTTTGGGTAATTGATGAAATTCGCGTTATGAACCGGATTCAGACGGAAACAAAAGGTATTCGTCCTATTAAATACAATGGCGGAAACGAACTGGCATACTACACGTATTTAAAGGATGTGCGTTATCAGGTACGTGCTCATTTTGAATTTAATGAGCATCAGGTCAACATGGTACAGGATAGAAATGAGCGAAAATATCAGTGCATGTCAGAAAGAATGGTAAAGAGCGGAGGCCGGAGAGATATTTTTCTTGGAACAAGAGAATGTCAGGCATTTGTGGAACCGTGTGAATTTGGCAGTGGAGCAGGATATTATGATGATATGGAAAAAGATATAGATTTCGGTTTCTCTTATCACGGAATTACTTATGCGGAAGAAGCCGTTTTGTCGGAGGATCAGGGAAAAATGACGGTAAGATTCTGGGAGCATCCGACCATGACAAGGGGAGGCTACATCGTTTATCCCCGTCCGGAAGAGTGTACAATCAAACGTCATATACGAAAAATGCAGCCGAAAATATTTGAAAATATCGAGAAAGAAGAACATGAAAAAAGGGAGGTGAAAGATACGTGAACTGGGGAAGAGAAGCACTGGATTTGTACGAAAAAAATCTGAACAAGGTAGGAAAAATAGAATATCGTGGTGAATTTCCCTATACGCTGCTTCCAACATTCCACTCAACGGCAACGGCACAGATTACGGTAACCATTGATGAAGAAGGTAACTTTTTACATGGCGAACAGGTTCCTGCAAATGATAAATTTACCATTATTCCGGTTACAGAAAAATCAGGAAGCCGAACATCTGGAAAAGAAGCCCATCCCCTGTGTGATAATTTAAGATATCTGGCGGGCGATTATCCGCTTTATGTGGCGGACGATGGAAGCTGTTTTGAAATTTATATGGAACAATTAAAAAAATGGTATGAGTCAAAATTTTGCCATGATAAAGTAAGAGCAATTTATTATTATCTGCAGAAGAAAAGTTTGATGCATGATTTGATTGAACAGAAGGTATTGAAGCAAAATGAAGATGGAACGCTGGCAGAAAAGGAAACGATTCAGGGAATTGATCAAAGTAAAGCGTTTGTGCGATTTATTGTGCGCTCTTTAAGTAATCCACTGACAGAAACAGTTGATGAATGCTGGAAAGATAAGACCTTATGGGAAAAATATCAGCAGTATCAGCGGTCTATGGAAGGGGAAAAGGGACTTTGCTATTTAAGTGGAAAAAGAGAAAGTATTTCCTATCTACAGCCAAAGAAAATCCGAAATGAAGGAGACGGCGCGAAACTGATTTCTTCAAATGATAAGGATAATTTTACGTATCGTGGTCGATTTACAACGAAAGAAGAGGCATTTGCAATTGGAAATGAAACATCCCAGAAGGTTCACAACGCATTGAAATGGATTATCCGCAGACAGGGAGGCACATATGATACCATGGTGTTTGTTACATGGGAAACAGCGGAGGATTCAGCAGGAGAATTAGAAGTTCAATGGGACTCGGATACGGAGCATATTATATCTGAATTTGATGAATGGGATACCGGACTGGAAGATCCGGAGTTTGACACCAATGCGATCGGAGCGGAGCTGTTTCAGAAGGCGATGAGTGGGTATCGCACGCTGCAGAACGAGGAAAAATGTCCCACGACCATGAAATATATGGTGTTATTAGGAGTCGATGCAGCAACACCGGGGCGCCTGGCAGTCGTGGAAGCAAAAAAAATTGAAGAAACGCGATATTTAGAGAATATCAGAAAATGGCACAAGGACTGCTGGTGGCGTCATGAAAAATGGAGAGACGGAAAAAGAATTGTTTATTATGGCATGGTTGGAGTAAAGGAGATAGCGGATCTTTTATTCGGAATAGAAAATAATGGAAGTATTACCATTGTAGATGGAAACAGCAAAAAACTTTATGCTGAGGTTGCAAAGCGTATCTTGCCATGTATCTGGGATGGGCAGAGAATACCAGCTGATTATGTGGAAAGGGCGATAAATAAGGCATCTAATCCATTGGCATATAAAGAACGGAGAAACTGGGAGCAGATTTTGCAGCTTGCGTGCTCCATGGTTAAAAAAAGAAGAAAAGAACTTTATAAGGAGGAATGGAAAATGGCGGTAGACAAAAATTGTACAGAAAGAGATTACCTGTATGGAAGATTGCTTGCTGTAGCAGATCGAATTGAATATCGGACTTTTGATATGGATAAGGACAGAAGCAGAATTACAAATGCAAAGCGATACATGAATAATTTTTCGCAGAGACCGTTTGAAACCTGGAAAGTTATTGAAGAGAATATTCAGCCGTATTTGAACAAATTGCCAGTGCCGGAACGAAGATTTTATGAAAATCTGCTGGACGAAATCGAGGACGCATTTGAAAGTGTAAACGATTATCAGGAGAATAAACGTTTGAGCGGCTTATATTTACTTGGATTTCACAGTCAGTCCTGTGCGCTGAGAACTTACAAAACAGAGAAAACAGAGGAGGAATAAAGAAATGAGCGAATTAAAAGGAAAAATTGATTTTACATTATTTGTGAGTGCAACGAATGCAAATCCCAATGGAGATCCACTGAACGGAAACCGTCCGAGAATTAATCTGGATGGATATGGGGAAATTTCAGATGTCTGCATTAAACGAAAAATCCGAAACCGCCTGCAGGATCTGGGACAGAAAATTTTCGTGCAGTCAGATGACAGAACGGACGACTCATTCAAGAGTCTGAAGGAGCGCGCAGATGGTTGCGAGGAGCTTAAAAAACAGATGGGAAATAAGAAAGATGCGAGCAGAGATCTCTGCGCACAGATTGCATGCAGGGAGTGGATCGATGTGAGAGCATTTGGACAGGTTTTTGCATTTAAAGGAATTCCAGTATCCTTTGGCGTACGCGGTCCGGTGTCGATTCATCAGGCAGTAAGTCTGTCTCCGATTGATATCATGAGTATGCAAATCACCAAGAGCGTAAACAGCGAGGCCGGAAAAGAAGGAAAGGCATCTGATACGATGGGAACGAAACATAGAGTTGGGTTTGCTGTATACAAGGTGATGGGAAGTGTCAATGTGCAGCTCGCGGAAAAGACGGGCTTTACCCAGGAGGATGCTGAGATACTGAAAGAAGCACTCATGACATTGTTTGAAAATGATGCATCGTCAGCACGTCCGGAAGGAAGTATGGAGGTATGCCGGATGTACTGGTGGCAGCACGAGGAAAAAACACCGGCTATTTCGAGTGGAAAGATCCAGAGAGGATTTGACTGGAATAAAGATTTAGATCATCCGAGAAGCTTTAAGGATTATGATATTACCTGGAATGTAGAAGGATGCAGAGAACCGGAGATTTTTGATTTTGTCTAAAGATACGGTCGTTTTCCGTGAGGGGTGAATTGGAATGTATGATGAGGATGATTATCTGCAGTTGTCAGGAATTCAACATTTTGCATTCTGCCGGCGCCAATGGGCACTTGCATATATCGAGATGCAGTGGCAGGAGAATGTCCGCACGGTAGAGGGAAAGATTCTTCATGAAAATGCACATAATCCGGGTCTCAAAGAAAAAAGAGGAGATCTGCTGATTGTGCGTGCGATGCCGGTTCACTCCTGCGAAATGGGAGTGAGCGGCGAGTGCGATGTGGTGGAATTTCATCGGGTGAAAGAGGGGATTTCACTGCATGGAAAAGAAGGATTTTATCGTGTAGTGCCAATAGAATATAAGCGGGGAAAACCAAAAGAAGGAGAAGAGGATATCCTGCAGTTGGCAGCGCAGGCGTTTTGTCTGGAAGAAATGCTGTGTTGTGAAATCGAGTATGGATATCTTTATTACGGTGAAGTCCGCAGACGCCATAAGGTAGAATTTGATAATGCAATCCGGGAAAAAGTGAAGCAGATATTTGCAGAAATGCATAAGTATTATGAACAACAGTATACACCGAAAGTAAAAATAAGCAGGAAATGTAATGCATGTTCCTTGAAAGATATTTGTCTGCCGGTTTTAAATAAGAATAAATTGGTTGCGGAATACATTACCAAGAGAATGCAGGAAGAGGAAAATCTATGAAAAGATTGCTGAATACCTTGTATATTACTTATGGAAATCGTTATCTTTCACTTGATGGGGAAAATGTCGTAGTAATGGAGGATAAAAAGGAAATAGGAAGAATCCCTTTACATAATTTACAGGCGATCGTGACCTTTGGCTATACAGGAGCGAGTCCGGCATTAATGGGGGCGTGCGCGCAAAGAAACATTGAATTATCCTTTATGTCCGGAAATGGTCGTTTTCTGGCGAGAGTCAGCGGAGAAGAAAAGGGAAATGTGACACTGCGAAAAACACAATACCGCATCAGTGAGAAAAAAGAAGAAAGCGTCAAAATAGCAAAGAATTTTATTCTTGGCAAGGTCTATAATGCCAGGTGGGTGCTCGAGAGAGCCGCCAGAGATTACAGTATGCGGCTGGATGCAGAATTGCTTAAGAAAAAATCAGCTTTTCTGGGGCAGAGTATGAATAAAATCAGAGAATGTGAAGATGCTGGAACACTTTTAGGACTGGAAGGAGAAGCTGCATCGGTATATTTTTCCGCTTTTGATGAACTTATTCTGCAGCAGAAAGAGGATTTTTATTTTCATGGAAGAAATAAGAGACCACCGTTAGATAATGTGAATGCGATGCTTTCGTTTGGATATTCTTTACTGGCAGGAATGTGCGGCGGGGCGCTGGAAGCAGTGGGCCTGGATTCATATGTTGGATTTTTCCACACAGATCGTCCGGGACGAATGTCATTGGCGCTGGATCTGATGGAAGAATTTCGTAGCGTTATGGTAGATCGGTTTGTTCTGACACTTATCAACAAGAGGATTATGAAGCCAGAATATTTTTTAACTAAGGAAAACGGTGCCGTTATTATGACGGAGGAGGGACGAAAAGCCTTTCTTAGTGCATGGCAGGGAAAAAAACAGGAGATGATTACGCATCCATTTTTAGGCGAAAAGATCGAGTGGGGAATGGTTCCATATGCACAGAGCATGCTGCTGGCACGTTTCCTGCGAGGGGATCTGGATGAATATCCGCCATTTTTGTGGAAGTAGGTGATTTTTAATGCTGGTGCTGATCACATATGATGTAAATACACAAACCGTAGCAGGCAGAACGCGATTGCGCAAGGTAGCAAAAGAATGTACCAATTACGGCCAGCGAGTCCAAAATTCTGTCTTCGAGTGCCAGATGGATGCGGCTAAGTGCCGACAGGTAAAAGATATACTAGAAAAAATCATAGATAAAGAGACCGATAGTTTGCGGTTTTACTATTTGGGTGAAAAGTACAAAAACAAAGTAGAACATGTTGGTGCAAAAGCGGTATTTGACGTGATGGACACACTGATTCTGTAGTGCGAATGCCAAGTGCACAGAAAAAAGCAGGAAGATTCGCACTTGAAATTTAAAGGATTTTTGCTGAAAAGATAGAATTTGGGGGAGGAGGGAGATGAAATGAGGAAGAAAATATAGAGATATTGAATAAGCATAGCCGCGATTTAGAAGAAAAATTTGTCTAAATTTGCCGTCGCCCTCCGTGAGGGCGTGAGTTGAAATAAAAAACGAATGTTGTCTTGATATTTAAGTATAAAGTCGCCCTCCGTGAGGGCGTGAGTTGAAATGCCGGAGCATACGAAAACAATCGTCAAAAGCGGTCGCCCTCCGTGAGGGCGTGAGTTGAAATGTAAGCGTGGTGTTGCTGGAAGGATGGTTCGTGTTGTCGCCCCTCCGTGAGGGCGTGAGTTGAAATTTAAACCTTCCTACTTGAACAGTGCGGGGGCATCGTCGCCCTCCGTGAGGGCGTGAGTTGAAATGCCCGATTGCTCGTTGAAATGGAAGAGGGGGGGGTCGCCCTCCGTGAGGGCGTGGAGTTGAAATAGTATCGGATGATTGATGGTGATGGGCGCA
>NZ_QUHY01000050.1:0-10776 GCF_003479865.1 Blautia sp. AM47-4 | reverse complement strand
TGTACCATATCTTTGCATATCTAGGAAAACTTGCGTATCAAGGCTCATTCGTTAGTAGTAAATAAGTAGTAAATTGATGTGTTTGTTTCCTTGAAAATGCTGATAGATACTGTGTTTTAGCGGATAATCAGATTTTTATTGTGTTTTTAGGTATTAAAAATACTCTTTCTGCTTTTCACTATAGCAATCCCTGTATTTGATTGCAAGACAAAAAAGCTGCAGTCTGCAGGGATTCCCCACAGACCGCAGCCTCTCTGAACAGCTCACAGATTTCTCTGTTTTCTGTTTGCCTGCTTCCGCAGATAATTTCCAATGCTTGTAAAACTAAGCAGCGTCACAATCAGAAAAACACCCGGGATCAGAATGATCCACCATGCCTTTGTCATCAACGCTTTTTCCGAAAGTGACAGCATGCTGCCCCAGGAAATCACCTCCAGCGGAAGACCGATTCCCATAAAACTCAGTGTGGATTCTGCTACAATCGCACTTCGGATGTTCATAACCACCATAAACATAATAGACGAAAAAAAGTTCGGTGCCAGATGGTGCCATAAAATATAGAAAAAACTGCCTCCCATACAGCGCGACGCAATCACGTATTCACTGTTCCGGATCTGCCGTACTTCGGTCCGCACAACCTTTGCAATGCTTGTCCAGCTTGTCATTCCGATCACGGCAGAAATCGTAATCACATTGGATTTTCCCGCAGCAGCCAGAAGAAAAATGACAAGAAGAAGATTCGGCACCGACAAAAAGATCTCGGTCAGCCGCATCAGAAGCGCGTCCAGCCACGCCGGTGCACATCCGCTGACTGCGCCGAAGAGAACGGCAATCACAGTGGAAATCAGCGTAGAAAGCAGACCGATCGCCAGCGATATTCTGCCGCCGTACCAGATCATCGAGAAAATATCTCTTCCCATCGTATCGGTTCCAAACAGAAATTCCCGGCACGGCATGACGGAACAGTTTTTCAGATCCATATACGAGGGATCCTTCGTCATGATCTGCCCACAGAAAAGACAGCCCAGCACAAGAAGACCCAGAAAAAGCTCTGCTGCCACCGGCCGGTCCTGATACCATTTTTTCTTTTTTTCTGCTTCTGTTTTTTCTGCAGGCCTCTCTCCTGCAAATTGAAATAATTGTGTTTTTTCTGTCACAGCATCATTACCTCCGATGTTTCTGCGGCTTCTTTCTCCCGCATCCGCGGATCAATTCTCTCGTTGATGATCTGTGCCGCCATATTGCACAAAATCACAACGATTCCGGACATCAGGCAAAGCAGCATCAGAAGATTGTAATCTTTGTACCGTGCGCTCTCATACGCCAGCGTTCCGATACCGGGATACGAGAAAACCGTTTCTACAATATAGGTTCCCCCCAGCACATGCGGAACAGAAATGGCCATGATGCCAAGATACGACGGAATCGTATTCCGCAGGCAATGCCGGAACAGAACCGTCTTTCGTTTCAGCCCCTTGGCTCTTGCCAGAAGCACATACTCTTCCCGCACTTCATCCAGAATTTTATTGCGGATCATGTATGCGTAATACCACAAATGACTCAGCACTACGACCGTCATCGGCAGGATCAGATGACAGATACGGTCAGAAAAATCTGCCTGTTTTCCAACAGAGTAGGCACCGGAACTCGGCAGCCATTTGAGCTGCATGGAAAAAACAAGAATCAGAAGCAGCGACAGCCAGAATTCCGGAATACATCCCGTGATGGTTCCCACCTTACAGATGATGCGGTCCAGCCAAGTATCTTCCTTCCATGCACAGAAAATTCCAAGAAGCAGCGCGAGGGTGAAAATCAGCAGAAATCCAATGCCGCCAAGCACCAGCGTATTTCCAATTCTTCCCTCGATCACGCGCGTTACATCCATTTTATATTTGTACGAAATTCCGAAATCCCCATGCAGCGCATTGCCTGCCCAGCGGATATACTGTACGGAAATGGGATCCTTCAGTCCCAATTTTTCTTCGGCCCACGCTCTTTCTTCGGGCGTCATTTTTTCCACGCGGTCTCCGTAATATGATACCAGCGGATCTCCCGGCGCAAGCTTGAAATATAAAATACGAGCACAGACAGCAGCAGAACACTTGCCAGAAATGCCGCTGCTTTTTTTCCATAGTAAAGCACTCTGTTCCGGCTTTTCATCCTGCATCGCCTCCCTCCATCAGCACAAAATGATCTTTTTCCACTTCCCGCAGTGTTCCCGTCCGGGGAAATTCTGTATTGGAAAAATCCGGTACAGCTCTCGCTCTTTCCCTTCGCGGATCCGGAATCGGAATGGCCGCGATCAGTGCTTTCGTATATGGATGCAGCGGATTTTCAAACACGGCTCGCGCCGGGCCGGTCTCCACCAGTTTTCCATGGTACATCACACCTACTCTGTCACACAGAAATTCGACCATATCCAGATCATGCGCAATAAACAGAAACGAAAAACCGTGCTCCTTCTGCAGATGACGGAACAGATTCACAATCTGTGCCTGTATCGACGCGTCCAGCGATGCAATCGGTTCATCCGCCACCAGAAGCTCCGGCTCCATCGTCAGTGCCCGTGCAATCGCAACGCGCTGCCGCTGTCCGCCGGACAATTCTCCCGGATATTTTTTCAGATATTCCGGATCCAGCCCCACGTATTTCATCTGGAATCTGGCTTCCTCCTCATAGCTTCCCCGCAGCGGCCGGATTTTCTGCACGCGCATCGGCTCCTCAATAATGTCGCGGACCTTCATCTTCTGATTCAGACTGGAACCGGAATCCTGAAAAATCATCTGGCGTGTCGTCTGCAGCATTTTTTTATTTTTCCGGAACTGGCCTCTGTCGCAGGTATCAATCCCTTTATAATAAATCTGGCCGGCATATGGCTGATAAATATTCATCACACAGCGTGCAGCGGTAGATTTTCCGGAACCGGATTCTCCTACCAGTCCAAAAATTTCTCCTCTTCGAATCTGAAACGATACATCATCGACTGCCTTGACTGCTGTTTTCCGGGACAGTGGAAAAATATGGGTCAGATGACGCACATCCAGCAAAATCTCATGTTCCATCTGTGTTTCCTCCTATCGGCGGCACAACCTTCGGTGCTCTCTCATCCAGCAGCCATGTTGCCGCATAATGGCTGTCTGTGACCCGGAACATCGGCGGCTCCTCCTCAAAATCAATTTCCAGCGCATAAGCATTGCGGCTGGCAAAGGCATCGCCCTTCGGCGGATGGAGAAGAGACGGCGGCATTCCCGGGATAGACGGCAGGCTTTCTTTTCCCCTCGAAAACGCCGGTATGGAACGCAGCAGTCCCCACGTATACGGATGACGGGGATCATAGAAAATCTCATCCACGGTTCCAATCTCTACTATTTTTCCCGCATACATGACCGCTACCCGGTCTGCGATCCGCGCTACAACGCCAAGGTCATGTGTAACAAAGACCGTCGCCGTTCCCAGTTTTTTCTGAATTTCCCGAAGCAGGTCCAGAATCTGTGCCTGAATCGTCACATCCAGCGCTGTCGTCGGCTCATCAGCAAACAGAATTTCCGGATTGCCCGCCAGCGCAATCGCCAGTACGATCCGCTGCCGCATTCCGCCGGAAAAGTGATACGGATATGCCTTTTTCCGCTCTTCTGCCTGCTCGATTCCCACCAGCTGCATCAGTTCTGTCACTCTCTGTTCCACTTCTTCTTTTCCCATGTCTTTCTGATGCGCCCGCACTGCCTCTGCAATCTGCGCTCCGACTGTCATCGTCGGATTTAAGGAAGTCATCGGATTCTGGAAAACCATCGAGAACAGTTTTCCCCGCAGTTCCCGCATTCTTCTCTCCCCGTATCCTGCAATTTCTTCTCCATTGACCAGAATTTTTCCGTTTTTGATCTTTGCATTCTCCGGCAGCAGCTTCATAATGCTTTTGCAGAGCACACTTTTTCCGCAGCCTGACTCGCCTACAACAGCGAGCACCTCACCTGCATTCAGGGAAAAGCTGACATCGCGGACCGCCTGTACTTCCCCCTCATCCGTAAAAAAGCTGACGGAAAGATGTTCCACTTTTAATCGTTCCTTCATTCCGTTTTTCTCCTGTACAGACAAAAAGGGGGTAAACATACCCCCTTCGTCTGCTTTTTTATTTATTCTGTCATTGTCCAGTCCTGAATATTCCAGAAAATACCAACGCCGTGGTGGCCCAGCACCGTGTCTTTGGAAATGCCCTGAATACCGGAATCTGCCACATAATTTGCATCAATATAACAGATGAATGCATAGGCCGGATCTTCTGCCAGTTCTTCCTGGAATTTTCCGTAATATTCTTTCCGCACTTCCGGATCGTCACTCTGACGGGCAAGAGACAGATACTCATCTACTTTTTCATTGGAATAGCTCGAATAATTCGCCCCTTTGTCCGTGCCGAAAACCTTATATGTATGATCGTCCGCATCGAACGGGCTTCCCCAGCCGATCAGGCACGCCATCTGTCCGCCCCAGTCCATCTGTGCCGGAATTTCTACGGTACAGTTGATTCCGGTTTCCCGGAGCTGCTGTGCTGCTGCCTGGGCAATATCAATGCGGTCCTGCTCACCGGACATCACGCTGATGACAAAACCGATTTCTTCGCCGTCCCGCTCATAGAAACCATCGCTGTTTCTGGTGCATCCGGCCGCTTCCAGAATTTCCTGTGCTTTTTCCGGATTGTAATCATAATGTTCTACGTTTTCGTTATTGTAAATGTTCCGCTGCAGCGGACTGTATGCCGCCATTCCCTCGCCAAGAAGCACAGAATCGATAATGGCCTGGCGGTCAATCGAATAACAGACGGCCGGAATGATGTCCCTGTTTTTCGTCCAGTAATCATTCGCAAAGTTAAATAAGATTCCGCGGTAATCTGCCGTTGTCATGTCGTAGCAGGTAAAACCGTCTTTTTCTTTGAAATTCTGCGCATTTTTCGGGTCAAGCAGCGCCAGATCCAGTTCGCCGGATTCCAGCTGCATCGCCTGTGCATTATCATCTGGTACAATTTTGAAAATGACCTTGTCAATCTTTGGTGCCCCAAGGTAATAATCTTCATTTTTTACCAGAACAATCGACTGGCCTTCGTCCCAGCTCTCCAGTTTATACGGGCCGGTTCCAACCGGTGCACGGAAGAAATCCGATTCCTGCATATTTTCACCTTCCAGCAGGTGCTTCGGCAGGATGGCCATCGTCATGTATTCCAGGAAAGCCACGTTCGGCTCGGAAAGGCGGAAGGAAACGGTGCTGTCATCTATAACTGTAATCTCTTCTACATCCTCATAATTTGGTGCATTTTCAGATCCGTTTTCCGGATCCATGATCGCTTCGATGGTGAATTTCACATCGTCCGCCGTAAATTTTTCTCCATCATGCCATTGGATGCCGTCCCGGATATGAAAGGTGTAGGTGCAGGTTTCTGCATCGTACTCCCATTTTTCTGCCAGACCCGGAACAATGTTGTCATCCGCATCGTGTGCGGTCAGTCCGTTGAACAGCAGCAGATTAATTTCACCGTGCTCATCCATCGCCGGATTAATCCTGGTATAATCAGCAGAACCGTAAACCAGGGTCGTCTCTTCCTCCCCTGTCTGGCCGGAAGAAGCTTCCGTCTCTGTTTTCGACAAATCTGTACTGTTGCTGTTTTTCCCGCTGTCCTGACCGCATGCCGCAAGGGATGCTGCAAGAGACACCATCAGCATCAAAGATAATATTTTCTTTTTCATCCTTTTCCTCCCATTTTCAGACCGTTTTTACCCGGACTGACCGCTTTTTTGCTTTGTACTCCCATGATCTGCGCGCCTGATCCATGTACTGTTCGTTCATTATATTTGATATTTCAGGCTCTCACAAGCCGGGTGGGGGGATATTTTTTTCTTTTCTCGTAAAGTTAATCGTCTCATGCAGAGGGAGTTGCCCGTTTCTTTTTTGTTATCCTATTTTCTTTACCCTATCACATCCGTAACCGCATTCACCGCTTTCGCCACAAAGCTGATCGTCTTTTCATTGAACACTTCCCCGTCTTTTGAGATCGAAACGTGTGCGAGTCCGATCTCATCTTTCTCGCTCGCTTCGGTGCTGCCCATGAGGGTTGTCCATTTGATATGGACATCGTCGGCGGTGATAGCGTGGTCGCATATTACGATGTACTGTGCTTCATCGAACAGCGGCGAATTGGATTCCGCATAGACGATGATGTCGTTGTTTTTTTCCTGATAGACGCGCACGGTGTAATTCACCAGGTCTTTTTCATCCGTAATATAGTCCTTATTCGGCGATACGGTTTCTTCGCAGATCAGGCTGGCGTCTTTTGGAATTGTATTGTTCTCTTTCTTTTTTGTCATTCCGATCATCAGCATACAGTTGCAGAGTGCTGCGATCAGAACTGCAAGCAGCAGGATTTTTATTCTAGGTTTCATTGTTTTCTCTTCCTTTTCCCATGTCATAGTTTGTCACTGATGTTTCATTTCCATTATACATGATTCCCTCAAAATAAGAAACGTTAAAATACGTCCATCCCCATAAAAGCTTTTTTGAAAAAATTTCTCAAAGAAAAAGTTTTCCATTTTGTTCCAAATATGTTATGCTATACTGTCTGTTAGGCAATTCTAACTCGATGTACTCTCGTAATAAAGGAGGAACTGCATGCCTTTAAATTTAACCGATTTCAATCAGTTTTACGTCATCAATAAAATCTGCGGCCAGGAAAAGCAGCGTCATTATCTGGAGTCGCTTGGGTTTGTTCCCGGGGCCAGGATTTCGATTCTGTCGGAGCTTCACGGTTATTATCTCGTCATGGTGAAGGGCAGTAAAATCGGGCTGGATAAGAGTCTGGCCAAGAAAATTATTGTGTATGCCAGCTGAACCGATGGCAGGGTTCACTTTTTGCATACGCATTTAGAAAGTATGGAGTATTATGGAAAAGAACAAAAAAATCATCAAACTGTGCTATCTGCAGATCGCATTCTATGTCGTCTTTCTGACATCGCTGCTTCTGCATTTCAAGCGTGGGCTGGATCATCGCGCCTTTGCGCTTCTGATTATCCTTACGCTGCTCGGCTGCGCCTCTGCACTGACGCTTACCGATTATCTGAAAAGCCTGATCCGCCGCTCCGGCTTTGATGTCGCCGGCGTGCACGATAAAAAGTCGCTGGAAGAAAAGCTCCTCCAGCTTCAGAACGCGGACGATACACTCGATGTCGGCGTGATGATGTTTGATATGAACAATTTAAAGATGATCAACGACACGTACGGCCACGAAGAAGGCGACGTCTTTATCCAGACCTTCGCCTCCTATCTGACCCGCATTCTGACCGAGGACAGCTTTCTGGCGCGGTTCGGCGGTGATGAATTTGTCATTGTGCAGAATCATGCAACCTGGAACCAGCTGGAGCAGATGAATCTTCAGCTGCAGACGATGATCGACACCTACAACCAGACGGCGGATCACCCGCTGAGCTATGCCGTCGGATATGAGCTGAGCTGCAAAAATCATTATTATCTGATCATGGATCTGCTGCAAATGGCGGACGAAAAAATGTACCAGAACAAGCGGTATAAAAAACAGCTCCAGAAAAACGGACCTCTCGCCGCCCGCCGCAGTATGCTTGCTGAGAGCGTTTCCACGGATTCTTTAAAAGAAAAAATTTTTACGCTTCTCAATAACAGAAGCGAAGAAAAGCAGTACGCCTTTCTGATGACGGATGTCGACAATTTTCATCTGATCAACGATTACTGGGGTTATGAGATGGGTACGAACATTCTGAATTTCATCCTGAAAAAGCTGGAACTCTTTCCGCAGACACTCTTTGTGAACCGCTATCACTCCGATATCTTTGTCGGCATTATCGATATCACCGGGCAGGATCCGGCCGTGGTGCGGGAAAAGATTTCCGCCTATCACAAGCAGGCGATCCGCGAAGTGCTGGAATCGTACCCGCTGAATTACATGACGCTGAACACTGGCGTCTATTATCTGAATGACACGGACACACCAACGGAGGAAGTCATCTCTCATGCCAACATTGCGCGGCGGCGTGCGAAGGAAACTTCCACCTGCGTCTTCGAATACAACGCCGAGCTTTCCAGCACGGAACAGAAGCGCGCGGAGACCATTCATTCCTTCCAGAATGCCCTTGCGAAAAAAGAATTTCAGATTTATTTCCAGCCGAAAATCAGCGGAAAAACGCAGGAAATTGCAAGCGCCGAGGTGCTGGTACGCTGGCTGCGCGAGGACGGCACGCTCTGGTTCCCGGACAGCTTTCTGCCGATTCTGGAGGAGACCGGAGAGATTGAGTCGCTCGACTATTATGTGTATAATGCTGCTTTCCAGTGGCTCGCTGACCGCCGGGAAAACGGACTTCCGCTGCTGCCGCTCTCGCTGAATGTGTCGCCGATTCATTTCCGCAAGATCGATACGTTCACACAGCGGATCACACAGCTGCTCGATCATTATCAGATTCCTTCGAAGTACCTGGTTTTTGAGATCACAGAAACAACGTACATTCATAACATTGATGCCGTCAACCAGATGATCCGCTTTTTCCACGACCGGGATATCCGCATTTCCATGGACGATTTTGGGTCTGGATATTCGTCCTTAAATTCGCTGAAGGATATTCTGTTTGATGAAGTTAAAATTGACAAACATTTCCTCTCGGCGGGCCTCTCCGAAAAAGGAAAAATTGTGCTGGAAGAGATGTTCCATCTTTTAAAACGCACAGACAAATGGATTGTCTGCGAGGGTGTAGAGACGAAAGAGATGGTAGATTTTCTGATCGCCGAAGGATGCGACGAGCTGCAGGGATTCTATTATTATAAACCGATGGAACAGAAAAAATTTGAAGAGCTGATCGCTTGACAAAGTCTGAATTCTATACTATGGTTATCTCACCCGGTAGTTACTACCGAGTGAACCTCACATGACTAAAGTCACGTGCTTCCGGCCGCTTTAGGCGGCAGACCAAATATCGGCGGATACGCCTGTTACTTAGATTTTGCACAGATATGTGCTTCTCCCATGCCGGATACGGCAGGTTTCCACATAACAGGTAATCCACTGCATATCTGCCTGTGTTTATGCTGCTTTACGCAGTTCCATTTCTGAAATCAGTTCTCTCAGATCTGCATAAACACATGAGGTTCTACGCTTTACTGCAGGAACTTTTGCCTCCAGCAAAGACCTTTCCGTTTCCGGCAAGGGTTTTAAAATTTCACGGATAAAATATCTTGCTCCGATATTATACGATGCTGACAAATCACAGTTGTATCTTTTTCCAGTCTGAAACGTACACAGACGATGATCCCGTGTATCACGGGCAATCTCTCCTGATCCATCAAAGGCAAGCCTGCTCGTGTTCCAGGCACAAATCCGGGAAATTCGGATTCCCTTTCTGTGTGCCTGCTGTCCGCACCGTTTCTGGATATCACGTTTTCTCCACATCTGCAGTTTCTGCTTTTTCTTCCCGGAAAGTTTTCCTTTCATTTCCAGATATTCGAAAACAATCACATCTGCCTTCTTTTCTGACGCATACAGAACGATTTCCCTTGCAATTTTTCTGCCAAGCTCTGTATTCAGACGTTTTGCATATGCCCATTTTCCCTGCACCTGACGCGATCCATGTTCCCGCTGAAATCTTCGAATCCGTCCCAGCACACGGTACATCCGGTCTTTGTCACTGGGAAAGTTAATAAACTTTCTTCCCAGGATAGTTCCGTCTGGACGCATGATGGTACAGACTGCATCCGTATTGATGCCGAGATCCACGCTGCAGATCGTTTGCTCTTTGACAGGTGTCTGGTTTAAAGATACCTCTTCCGCATATGTAAAACGCAGAAAATATTTGTGGTGCTTCTTCTCCAACGTTGGAGCCGAAGCTTTTTTTCCCGACCAGTGTTTTCTTAAGTATTCCATATCCGTATGTTTCAGCCACACAGCAAACCATTTCCAGTCGTGTCCATCGTACAGTTTTAAAAAGGCCGCATCTTTCTCTTCTGTGTTTTCACGGTACATGACATTGTGGTAAAAAACAGGCATGGCATACTGTTCACTTTTCAGATACGGCTTTCCCGTTTTCTCCCCCTCTGCTTTCCACTGTTCCAGACGCGTCCGATAAGAAGATACACTCCCAAGCGCATGCTGGACTGCCGCCCGTCTGAAATAGGATGGCATTTTGGGAAAGCAGAAATCAAAATCAAACCGGGCCGGATTCCGTTTCGTTGTATGCACCAGATGTTCCGCTGCATTGAAACGTTTCTTACTGTTCTCAATTTGGGCCAGTTCTTCCCACACAGATTCATACACTTCGACCAGATAGCGGACAGCAGAACGGTAAATCTCCAGTGTCTGGCGGATCGGAATATTCTGTTTTCGTAATTCAACACCATAACTGGATATGATTTTCATTCGCTTTCTCCTCCGGGTTTTAACGGGATTTTTCCTTCTGACCTTCTATGTAAGCAAGTATCTGTTCACGGCTTCGGTCACTAACCGTTACAGCACAATAAGACGGATTTCACAAATGTTCTCCCCACAACTCTTTCCTTGACGCCGGATAGGAAAAACCATTTTTATTAATTGTAAACATATCTTTCTCCATAAAAGTATTTTACCATATCCATAATAATATATCAAACATTTGTTCTGTTCTATATTAAAAAAATTGCGCGTCTAACTCATCACTACTACAATATATTTATGGGTAATCCCCTTACTTCCAGTAAGGATTTATCCATCTCATTACTTAAACTGTTAGAATGTAGGATGCAATG